>CAZBYM010000070.1:0-12280 GCA_964495745.1 uncultured Chryseobacterium sp.
TGTAGATGCGTCGTCGCTGAGTATCTGGATTGCGTAAAGTAAATAATCGAGATATTGAATTTCTGCAATCGGACGTAATCCACGCATGGCAACACCAATGGCCTGGCCGGTAATTGTTGCTTCGCGAATTCCAGTATCGAACACGCGTATTTCTCCAAATTTTTTCTGCAAGCCCTCTAATCCTTGATTTACTCCACCAATGAAACCGGAATCTTCTCCGAAGATCATCACTTCAGGATATTTGGTGAGAATTGCGTCGAAGTTGTCGCGAAGAACTTCACGTCCGTCATACAATTTTTCTTCTCCGTATTCGACAGTAACAGGTTTTACGTCCAAGGCAGTTCCTGAATGCAACGTAGAACTGTATCGCGTGTGATTCGCACCCGTATTAGTATGCAGCCAATCAATTGCTTCCTTCTTTGAAGAAATATTCTCAGCTCGCGTATGCCTCAACGCAAGTCGTATGGCTGCATGAATATCCTTACGTGATGCATCCGATTTTGAAACAAGATCTTCTTTTACTTTCGAAATCAAAGTGGCATTCGCGCTTTCAGCAATGAGTTTATCTAAAATCGAAACTGCTTCTTGTAAATCAGTATTGATTGGGGCAAGATAAGCGTCCCACGCAGCGCGTCTCTGAGTGCGCACATTCTCTTTTGCAGTTGCTTCAATCGTGTCAAGTTCAGCAGCTGTTGCAAGGCCTGCGGATTCAATCCAGTTTCTGAATTTCCGAACGCAATCAAAATCGTGCTCCCATTGCAATCGCTCTGGAGTTTTGTAACGCTCATGCGAACCGGAAGTAGAATGTCCTTGTGGCTGATTTACTTCTTCAACGTGAACTAAAACAGGAACATGTTCTTCTCTACAGATTTTTGCAGCCTTCTCGTATGTTTCAATCAGATGAGGATAATCCCAACCTTTTGTTTTTAAGATCTGAAATCCTTTTTTCTCAGCGGTACGTTGAAATCCTGAGAGTGCTTCAGAAATACTTTCCTTGGTTGTCTGGTAGCGTTTCGGAACAGATATTCCATAGCCATCATCCCAAACAGAAACAAGCATTGGAACCTGCATAACTCCTGCAGCATTCATCGTTTCCCAGAACAATCCTTCTGAAGTTGAAGCATCACCAATTGTTCCAAATGCAATTTCATTTCCTCTACGACTGAATTTCTCGAACGAACTTGAATGTAAATCGGGATTCAGTCGATAATGTTTGGAAGCAAGTGCAAGTCCGAGTAAGCGAGGCATTTGAGACCCTGTCGGAGAAATATCTGAAGATGAATTTTTTATTTTCGTCAAATCTTTCCAAGATCCATCTTCATTCAAACTGCGTGTTGCGAAATGTCCGCCCATTTGTCGGCCACCACTCATTGGTTCCTGTTCAATATCGGTGTGCGCATACAAACCAGCGAACCATTGCTGAAGATTCAAAGTACCTGTTGCAAACATGAATGTCTGATCGCGGTAGTATCCCGAACGAAAATCACCATCCTGAAAAACTTTGGCCATCGCTATTTGAGCCACTTCTTTTCCATCTCCAAAAATTCCAAACTTGGCTTTTCCAGTCAGAACTTCTTTACGACCAGTAAGACTTGCTTCACGACTTTCATTCGCGAGCAGGAAATCAGATAACACAATGTTCCTGTACTCTTCCATTTTTTCCTTGGAAGCAGGATTCATTTTCTCCGCCACGTTGCTCATAATTTAACGGTGTGTAAAGTGTATATTTTATTGTGTGTGTGTGGACGCTAAATTACGGAATTTCGTGGCGGATTCCTTGCTGGAGGAACATTGTATCCCTACTTTAGTTCAAAATTCAATTTCCCTATGAAAAATGCGATAATATTCACGTGGTGTATGATTAGTTTCAGCTATGTGTCGTGCTGGAATTCAAGTGCAGATTCGGAGCGTGCCGCAATGCAACGTGCAGATAGCATGTACATGGCAGATAGTCTCGCTTCCTTGCCATATCTGGAGAATGTTCTTGCCCTGCAAAGTGAAACGGATCTGATTCGGAAATATGGGCAAGCAAGTGTAACATACGATACGATTTGGGGATACGAAGGATATTTCACAATGGGAACGTATCTCATCACAGATAAAAATTCCCGGATTGAAATACTGTGGACTGATTCAGCTGCCAGAAAAGGAATTATTTCTGCAACCCTGGTAAGCACGGCTGATTATTATTCTGAGAAATTGGAACCTGGAAATTGGAAAAGCAGTACTGGTGTTTTTCTCGGGATGAGCGTTTATGAATTGGAAAAATTGAATGGTCGGCCATTTAAGTTCAGTGGATTTGGTTGGGATTATGGCGGAGGCGTGATGAGTTGGGAGGGAGGTACGCTGGATGGAAAAGGAATCGCCGTTCAACTTTCAGAAGGTACGAGTGCTGAACTCACTCAGGAAGAAACGAATCAGATTCTAGGTGACGTTATGGTGATGAGTGATAATCCAACCGTGAAGAAATTGAAACCGAGAGTTTGGTCGATTTCTGTTGCAAAGGTGAGATAGTTTCGGGTTAAAAAGTTTAGGGTTCCGAGTTACATACGCAACCCGGAACTATTTTTTAACTCGAAACCGGCTAGTGTCCGTGCGCTTCAACTTTCGCAGGTGAATCAGCTTTTGGAACGCTATCTCCGCCATGTGCAACGGTCATTGAGTCTGTTTTTGGGGCATCATGATTATGATCTGCATTGTGATGATCTGCATCGTGGTGAGCGTCGCCATGTCCTGCATCATGATGAGCATCCTTGTGCTCACAATCCGCTCCGCAATGATCATCGCAAACGTGTTCTTGTTTAGCGCCCCATTTATCTGTTCCCGAAATTCCTAGAAGAGATCCAGCTCCAAAAGCGAAAGCAACTGCGACTAAGCATAACGCAAGCAAAGGAAGATACCATCCTTGTGGATAATACTGGCGGTTGCCTTCTGTGTTGTCGTGTCCGTGATCGTTTCCGTGTGAATCTTCGTGGTGTCCCATGTCTTTTTGATTTGAGATATGGTTGCAAACATACGGATTTTTTGAAAAAAGAAGGAGAAGCCAGCCACGAAGGCTCTAAGGCCCGAAGAATCACTAAGAAAGGGCGACAAATCGAAAATGACAAGTACGATTTAAGTCTTCGCGTCTTGGTGCCTTAGTAGCTACCTTAACTTATCTCATAAAAAAATGGAAAGCCGAGGCTGCGAAACCCGGCTTTCCTGCACACCAATTGCACGAAACAACACACCTCAGTTTTAACTGACCTAACCAATCCCGAGGGCGTGTTTGATAGTAAGACGTACGCCCTGCGAGTTTGTTACAGCAACGTGATGAGTATTAATGAATTTTAACATGAACGGTCTTACTTCGTTATGGCAATTGTATCTCCTGCTATAGGAATTGAGTCTTTCAACGCTGCAGGTTTCACTGGATTAGTTTGAAGACCAAGGCCTGCGCAGTCAATACATTGTAATCCTTTGGCTGTCATTATCCATCGGCGATCAACCATTTCTTCGTCATAAGTCTCTGATACATTCGTTACATCGTAGAGCAAATCTTTGCAAGTCGCATCCAGAAAGATCACAGTGCCAATGGGCATGCGAAGTTCGACATCAACTTCCTGAAACTTCCACGCCTGATTTTCGCCAATGCTGAATGCTGCTGGAAATATGAATTCATTCCCTTGTTGAGTGACTTCATATGCAATTGTATTGCAACGATCTTGTGCTTCTTTTTTTGTTCTTCCGTTTGATTTTTTGAAGACAATCATTTCAATACTGTCGCCTGTTGCCGGAATTATGTTCAGACTCGGATCGCCAAGTTTAATTGTGATTTCATCTGTGTGAATGAGTTTCCAACGACGTTCAAAGCGATGTTTGCGATTCCAGTGATTGTCATAATCGTCGTTGAGCATGTCTTTGTCGATATTCACCCGAACGGAAATTGTATCCATTCCGGAATTAACAACGGTTTTCGGTTCAGCCTTTTCGGAAGCTTCAGCAAAACCGGAAGCGATATTATTAATTGAAATAACTCCGAGAACGATACCGAGAATCCAAAGTGAGAGTGCTGAAATTCCAACCCATTTATCAGAGCGCTTAATGCGGAATAGCATTTTGATTCCATAATAGATCATCATCAAAACCGGAATTCCGAAGAAGAGTAGAAACGCTGTAATGCCTCCTGAATAACTTAGTCCATCGTCGAACAAATTCTGAACCTGATAAGAAATAATGTCTGGACCAAAATCAGTTACTGTAAAGGTGCTTGTCAGCAAACCTATCAACATCATTACTCCAAAGAACACGAGACCGAAGGCGAATAATCTACCGATGACGTGAAAAATACCTCTGAAAAAATCGTCCGCTCCTCTTCTCGGATAACGGGAGCGGTTCCTCATGTTATCTGAAGTATGCTTTCCCCAATCTTTCGCTTCCTTTCCATAACCCTTCACACGAGTTCCAAATTCTTCGAATTCTTCTTTGATACTTCTGCGAATATTATTTACATCGACAGGCTCTCCACGCATCTCTAGTTTTTCAGCAGTTGTTTGCGCACGCGGAATAATAATGATCAGCAAAATGTAGAATAGGAATCCTGTTCCTGCAAGGAAGAACAACAAGGCAAATGCCAGGCGAAGCCAGACAGCATCTACATCAAAATAATGTCCTAGACCGGAACACACGCCTCCAATTACTCGATCATCAGCATCTCGAAACAATCGACGACGATTACGACGTTGTGAATCTTCTTCGTTTGAATTTGGTGTAGCGGCAGACGCTGTTGGCTCTGAATTTCCTGCTTCATCGGAAATCACTTCCGGGTCGCCCATGACTTCCATAACTTCTTCAACATCTTTCATGAGAATCACTTCTCGCCCCACGCCTTTTTTCGAACTAAGAATTTCAGCAATGCGGGATTCGATGTCAGCAAGAATTTCATCGCGACCTTCTTCTGAGCTGAATTTACTTCTCAGACTATCCAGATAATATTTCAATCTGTCGTATGCGTCTTCTTCAATGTGAAATACGATACCGCTGATATTGATGGTTACGGTTTTATTCATGGCCGGTTGTTGTTTGTACTTTGTTAGAGGAATCTTTTTTGGTGACTTGTTCAACGGAATTCACCAATTCGTCCCAGGTGTTTTCCAATTCAGTCAGGAATGAAATTCCTGTATCTGTAAGGCGATAATATTTTCTTGGTGGCCCGGATGTTGATTCTTCCCACCTGTATGCGAGAAGTCCTAGGTTTTTCAGTCGTGTAAGAAGCGGATATAACGTTCCCTCCACTACAACGAGTTTCGCTGCTTTCATTCTTTCGATAATTTCTGTTGGATAAGCATCGCCATCACTCAGAATAGAAAGTATGCAGAACTCGAGTACGCCTTTTCTCATTTGGGCTTTAGTGTTCTCAATGTTCATCTTGAAGTTGTATTAGTGGTACAATTCCGGTTCATCGTGCACAGATTAATGGAATTGAATTCGGTTGATTTCATTGTTTAGAGGATTTTCAGTAACCCTATGACGCAAAGATATAGGTATTAGTTACTATTATGCAATACATAGAACTATAATAAATTGTAATATACTGAATAATAGTATATTAAAATTTGAATATCCGGGATCTTGCAGTGGTCAGTCTAATCAAGAGTCCTAACTCTCCAAGAGTCCCAACTCTCCAAGGGTCCTAACCCTCCAAGCCTTAAGAGGCCTTTCAGGGTTAACACCCTTGTAATTATTTCTAATCCTATCTTTGCGCCAAATCACAGTATGGACTTCAGCACACAATTTCAGCATCTATTCAGTATTGACGGATTAATAAGCCTTTTCACTTTGGCTTTGCTTGAGATTGTATTAGGAATTGACAACATCATTTTCGTTTCGATCATCGCCGGCAAACTTGAAGACAAAGCGGATCAGAAGAAGGCCCGTATGTGGGGATTGTTGATGGCCCTCATCATGCGAATCGGTCTCCTTTTCGGAATTACTTGGATCATCGGTTTGAAGGATCCGCTTTTCACAATTGAAAGCATGATTACTGTTTTCCAGGACATGGGTCTTGAGCATCCGGTGCAAGCCGCGCAAGTAACTGGTCGTGACATAATCCTATTCTGCGGTGGAATATTTCTTTTTGCAAAAACTATTTCAGAAATCCATGAAAAGATGGATATGGCTGATGATTCAGAAGAAGAGTTGCGCGAAAAAAAGAAGTCATTCAGCATCATGTCCGTTATTCTGCAAATCATCCTTATCGATATTGTTTTTTCTTTCGATTCAATTTTGACAGCTGTTGGAATTGTCGATGAAGTGATCATCATGATCGCTGCCGTAATTATTTCGATGATGATTATGCTTGCATTCTCCGGCAAAGTGAGCGAGTTCATCGATAAACATCCTACTGTGAAAATGCTTGCGCTTGCATTCCTCTTGATGATTGGTTTCCTTCTCGTATTGGAAAGCTTCGATATAGAAGTTCCAAAACCTTACGTTTACAGTGCTATGGCGTTCGCATTTATTGTAGAGCTTCTCAATATGCGTATGCGCAAGAAAAAAGTACCTAAGGCGCCGAAAGGTCCGCCTGCTCAGGCTTAATTTTCGAACAACTGCTTGATTCGTAGTCGTTTCCTATTGTATTCCCAAACGAAATACGTTATCTTGCATGTAGCAAACGCTTTACATCATGACCAAAACTTCTACTTCACGCATCGCGCTGACTTGCGCTTTCGCATCATTGTTTTTCTTGAATGCGAATTCGCAAACTGTATTTACTCCTAATGCAGGACAATGGAATACAGATGTTTTCTTCAAGGCAGATATTGTTTCCGTTCATACGTATTTTCAGCAGAATAAATTGACCTACGTTTTTTACGACAAGAACGATCTCGACCGTATTCATGAAGAAGCTCATCATTCGAAGACTGCAAAACAGCAGCATGACATCGAACAACAAAAAGTAAATTGCTATGCGTATGATGTGAGTTTTCCTGGTTCCAATCTTGCCCCGGCAATTACCGGCAGCGATAGAACGTCCTATAACTCCAACTATTTTCTCGGAAACGATCCACAAAAGTGGGCCTCGAACGTTGCGAATTACAAGACGCTTACTTACGCAGGAATTTATTCTGGTGTAGATATTCGTTTCTCAAGTACGGAAGGACATTTGAAGTATGATTTTATTGTTGCTGCGGGAACTGATCCTGCGGGAATAAGTATGAAATATTCCGGATTGAAATCAATTGAACTTCTGGAAGGAAAACTTATCCTCGACGCTGGTTTCATGACGATCTCAGAAGCAATTCCATATGCATATCAGGAGAAAGAAGGAATGCGCGTTGAGATAAAGTGTGAATTCATTCTCGACGGTAATGTTGTTCGCTTCGCTTTTCCTGAAGGTTATGATTCGCGCTACAAGATTGTAATTGATCCTGTTGTTATCGCTTCTACATACAGCGGAGGAACTGTTACAACGTATGGCCATTCCGCAACCTATGATGATGCTGGCAATATTTATTCTGCGGGAAGAGTTTTCGGCGCAGGATTTCCAGCAACAGTTGGTGCTTACGATTTAACTTTCGCTGGAAGTGTTGATTTGGGAATATCGCAATACAATCCTACAGGAACCAATCTCCAATATTGTACTTACATCGGTGGGACATCTGATGAATATGCACATAGTATGTTTGTTCACAACAATGAACTTTACATATATGGCTCTGCCGCGTCTACAGATTATCCAACAACAGGAGGTGCGTATGATGCTTCGCACAACGGATTGTATGATATCATTGTTACGCATTTGAATTCTACCGGATCAGCTTTAGTCGGTTCGACATATGTTGGAGGAACACAGAACGATGGTTACAACGCAATCAACACACACTACGGTGATACTTTTCGTGGAGAAATTATTGTTGATGGAAGTGGCAATGCGTTGGTAGCAAGTTTTTCAAGCTCAACAGATTTTCCAGCAACGTCAAGTGCGTACGATCAAACCAATGCTGGTGGACAAGATGGAGTGGTGATCAAATTAAGTCCGAATATGGGTTCACTGATTTGGGCTACTTATCTAGGAGGCGCCGGGCAAGATGGAGCTTTTGGTGTTCGAATTAATTCAGCCGGACTCGTTTATGTTTGTGGAGCAAGTGGAAGTTCGGGCAACGATTTTCCTGTAACTGTTGGGACATATCAAACAACATTTCAGGGTGGACCCTACGATTGTTTTCTTTTGCAACTTGATGCTGCAGGAAGTACACTCGGTGCTTCGACTTTATTTGGCACTTCAGGACTTGACGAAGCATTTTTCATGGATATCGATTTCGATGATGACGTTTACATTTACGGTGAAGCGCGCGGAGCTGCTCCGGTTACACCAGGAGTTTACAGCGTACCGGGAAGCGCAATGCTTGTGGCGAAATTCAATCCTGCGCTTACAACGCTTATGATGTGCACTGTTATCGGCGATGGAACAACAACTTCAACGATTGCACCATCTGCATTCATGGTCGATGTGTGCAAGAATATTTATCTCGCAGGATTTGGCGCCTTCGCAGGATGGCCGGTTACTGCAAATGCGATTTACAGTACGTCTGCAATTGGTTCCTGTTACCTCGCAACACTTTCTCCGGGAGCAACTACTCTGTTGTTTGGCTCATTTTATGGAGGAAATCACGTCGATGGTGGAACAAGTCGTTTCGATCCTAGCGGGATAATTTATCATGCGGTTTGTCAGGGCGGACCTGGGTTTCCAACGACACCGGGAGCTTGGAACAATGGAGCAAGTGCACCGGGATGGGATGTATGTGTTTTCAAAATTGACTTCGAACAAATGGGAGTTCAAGCAGCAGCTGCACCATCTCCAAACGCATCCGGATGTGCACCGTTTCTTGTCAACTTCACGAACAACAGCACGGGCGTACAATACATCTGGAATTTTGGTGATGGAAGTCCGCAAGACACCTCAACTTCTCCTTCGCACTTATTCGACTCAACAGGAACATACACTGTAATGCTCATCGCAATTGATTCTGCAAGTTGTAATATTTCCGACACAGCTTATATCACGATAAATGTTCTCAGTCAGATTGCAACTTTCCTTGGAGCAGACACTGCGTTTTGTCCGCCAGGAACTATCACACTTGATGCAGGAATTTCCGGCGCGACATACGTGTGGAGTACGGGAGCAACTACGCAAACTATTTCAGTGGGAACAACGGGTTCTTATTGGGTAACAGTAACTCTTGGTGCATGTACTGCAACTGACACGATGAATGTCGGCACTTTCCAATTTAATCCTGCTTCCGGTGATGCGCTTGTATGTCAAGGTGCAAGTGTGGATATCAGTGCGAATAATCCAGGAGCAACTTATGTCTGGAGCACTGGGGCAACAACGCAAACAATTACTGTTAACTCTGCAGGAATTTTTTGGGTGCAAATGAACTACGGAAATTGTACATCTACTGATACGATCGTTTTAGATTACACAATCGGTGGTGATGTTGCTCCGCCCAATGTATTTACTCCAAACGGTGATGCAGTGAACGACTTGTTTGATGTTGGTAATCCTGCAGCTGACTTGTTCGAACTTTGGATTTATGATCGTTGGGGCGTACAAGTATTCTATTCGAATGATCCAACGTATAAGTGGGATGGAGTTTATGACAAGAAAGACTGCATAGATGGTGTGTATTATTGGATTCTGCACTACATGAACTGTGCAGGTGAAGCGACTACCGAAACAGGGTTTGTGCATTTGATCCGGGTGAAGTAATATCAAAAATGGTAGTATGATCGTGTTGAAGAATTGGATGGTGATCATATTACTTGTTGTATCTAATTCATCATCGAGTGCACAACTGACTTTCGTTCCCAATAGCAACCAGTGGGAGCAGAAAGTGATGTTCCAATCCGATATCCATTCAGGTCGTGCGTTCTTCTCGACAACCGGCGTTACATTTTCATTCTACAACGCCGATGACGTGAATCGCATTCACGAGGAAAGCGAACACATAATTGATTCAGAGGAAGAACGTGATCAGCAGAAGGATAAAGTGGCGTGCTTTGCTTTCAGCGTGAATTTTGAGGGCAGTTCATCGGAAAAAATTAGTGGAGAGGACATAAATAATTATCATGTCAATTACTTTGTAGGCAATGATTCCTCACGATGGGCTTCTGATCTTCCGGTTTACAACAGATTGAACTATTCAGATCTCTACCCGGGAATTGATCTTGTTTATTATTCAGAGGGAGATGATCTGAAGTACGATTTCATCGTTGCGCCACGAGCAGATCCTTCCATTATCTCAATGCAATATGTCGGATTGAATTCCATTTTGCTTCGCGATAACACGTTGCAATTGGAGCTCGGATTTATGACGATCACAGAAGTAATACCAGCTGCATATCAATTTGTCAATGGAACACGGCGTGAAGTGAATTGCAGGTTCGCACTCGAGGGAAACGGAGTACATTTTATATTTCCTGAAGGCTATGATCATTCGTGTGCATTGGTTATTGATCCGACGGTCATGGCTTCAACTTATAGTGGCGGAACAAGTGTAACCCGAGGATATTGCTCAACATTTGATGACGAAGGAAATATTTATGCTGCCGGAAGTTGCTATGGCACCGGTTTTCCCGTTACCCTTGGTGCATATGATGTACTGTATTCTTCGGGAGGAGATATCGTAATCAGTAAATATTCTCCTGATGGGAGCAATTTATTGTATTGCACATACATTGGAGGAATCGGTGAAGAGTATCCGCATAGCATGATTGTTCAGAATGGAAATCTGTTCATCTACGGAACAACTTTTTCTTTCGACTTTCCGGTTAGCGCACAATCTTACAGTCAGAACTTGAATGGTATTTGTGACATCTACATTGCTTGTTTGAGTACCTCCGGATCAACTCTGCTCGCTTCAACTTTCATTGGCGGAACTTGGTCGGATGGCGTGAACATGATACAAGTGTATCGTTGTGATTCGCGAAGAGGAGAAATTATCACTGCCGCAAATGGCGATGTACTGGTTGCAAGCGGAACTTTATCGCAAAATTTCCCTACGACTCCCGGCGCATTTCGCGCCAACAGTTCCGGCGGACAAGATGGAATAGTTTTTAGAATGAATGCATCACTCTCAACTTTAATTTGGTCAACATATATCGGAAGCGGAATTCACGACATGGCGTTTGGAATACGAGAGAGTTCAGACGGAGCAATTTTCGTTTGTGGTGCGGCAAATAACATGTTTAGTCCATTCCCAACTGTTGCCGGATGTTACCAGCCATCTCCGCTAGGTGCTTTGGATGCTTTTATTGCAAAATTCAATTCGAGTGGAACAACATTACTCGCGTGTACGTTTTATGGAGGATCAGGTCGCGACATTGGATATTTCCTGGATATTGACAGGGATGGTGACGTATACATTTTCGGAGAATCCAATCAAAGTGTACCTATTACTCCGGATGTTTTTTTTGTCCGCGGTGGAAGAAATTTCATTGCTAAATTGGATCCGTCACTCACTACACTTTTATTCTCCACGGTAATCGGAACCGGCTCGGTTTCCAACGTCAATATCGGAGGACCAAGCAGTTCTCCGCCATCAAGTGATCCTCATGTAGGAATCAGAATGCCACGTGGAGGAATTGTTCCAAGTGCATTTCGTGTTGATCAATGTAAACGGATATATTTCTGCGGGTTTGGAAGTGATCCGAATTGGCCGTTAACAGATGATGCACTTTATCAGTTTTCAGGTGATAACCAATGTTACATTGGGGTGTTGGAAGAAAACGCAACTGAATTGCTATGCGCCACGATGTATGGTGGATGGCATACAGATGGTGGAATGGGCCGCTTTGATCAAAACGGAATTCTTTATCAATCAACTTGTCAGAATGATATGGTTTTCCCGACTACACCTTGGGCTTTTTCCAACGGATCATCAGCCGGGGCCTGGGATGTTTGTGTGTTTAAAATCGATATGCATTCCGAGCTCGAAGATGCAATCCAACTTCCGAACGTGTTTACGCCGAATAACGATGGTATCAATGACAAATTCATCCCGGGTTTTGTAACGACGAATTATTTTGAAATTGTCATCTACGATCGTTTCGGGATGAAAATATTTAGCAGCTCAGATCCATTTGAAGGTTGGGATGGAACTTACAACGGGAATAATTGCGCAGAAGGAGTTTATTACTGCACATTACAATATATTTTTTGCACAGAACTTATTGAGAAAACGAGCTTTGTGCATTTGCAACGGTAAAGGTTGTCAGTTCGAGCGCAGTCGAGAACTCA
>CAZBYM010000071.1:0-6593 GCA_964495745.1 uncultured Chryseobacterium sp.
GGAACGCTTAACAAAACTTCGCCCAGAAAAACATATCTCAATTTCAGAAACAATCTCCTGTTACTGACGAAAAATCATGCGCCAACCTTTTTTCTTATCAAGATTTTGTTGCGAATGACTCTCGATGGAATTGCAGGGTTGCGTTTTCTTTTCTCTGGAGACGGCTCACATTTTATGGCTGTGATCAAAGCACATTTCTGTTTCTATGGAATGCTTGGAGCTACTTTGCGCAAACGAAAGAAACTGAAATCAGAAATCACGATGTATGCCTCAACTTGTGTGTACAATGGAAATATCGTTGTGGAATATTTTTTACGAAAGAAGAAAAAATTCTCTGAACTCGACCAATCTAAATTCGTAAATCGTAAATCGTAAATCACTCTATCCTTCTCCCAACAGGGCACTCGCCTTCTTCTTCCGCAACCCAAATTTATTGTCTGTTTTTTCCTTCAACCACTTCATCGCTTCTTCAGGTGAATCAGTAAAGAAAAGAAGATCTTCGTCGTTAGGCGAAATAGTTTTCTGTTGCTCCATCAGAGCAATATGTGCAATAAGATGCTGGTGAAAATCCTTGCACATCACAACGATTGGAAACTGACTGATTTTTCCTGTTTGGATTAAAGTAAGTGCTTCGAAAAACTCATCAAGTGTTCCGAATCCTCCCGGCATAACAACAAATCCATACGAATACTTCAGCAACAAAACTTTTCGCACGAAGAAGTAACGAATACTCACCCATTTGTCGAGATACGGATTGTGATGCTGTTCGTGAGGCAATACAATATTACAACCGACCGATCTTCCTCCGGCTTCTTTCGCTCCGCGGTTAGCAGCTTCCATGATTCCCGGACCACCGCCGGTAATGGTTGTAAAGCCAAGTTCTGCAACTCCGGCTCCAATCTTGCGCGCGAGTTCGTAAAATTCATGTCCTTCTTTGAAACGGGCAGAACCAAAAACTACAATACACGGTCCAACGAAATGAAGTTTTCTGAAACCGCGAATAAATTCCCAAAGCACCTTGATGGTGAAAAATAATTCCTGCGTTCGCGAGCGCGGTCCATCGAGGAATTCGCGCTCTGCTGCAACTACTGCTTTCGGATTTTTTTCCTCTTCCATCAATGCGAAGATATGAACTCCTTAAAGAAGATTGTTGCCTGCGGCGCCCTACACGGCGAACAGCGTTTCGGCGAGTGACGCTATCCAAAGCCCACGCGACTCGGAGGACCGCTAAAGCGATCTGCAATAAAACCAAAATCGTCGACCTTGTTAATGCTGCATTTGTTCGCTCCGAAGGAGCGCAATACGCCGTAACTCGTGGGTTTAGAATAAGAAACGTCGCCGTTGCTCCGTTCGCCGTGTAAAGCGCCGCAGGCAAAAAATGAACAGTCTTGCGTTCCAGTAAAAATGATTCGTAGAACAAAATTGCCAAGCGGAGTCGAGGTCACAAAAAAGGCCGCCCGGAATGGACAGCCTTTCTCTGGTTATTGAGGTGTAATCTTACTTGCAATCGCTGGAAACATATTCAGCTGCATCAACATGTCCCATTGTCGAAGCTTTGCGAAAATCTTTGCATGCGTTAACATTGTCTTTCAAATCTTTCTCAACGAGAGCACGACGATAATACGCTTCCGGATCAGCAGGGCGAATTGAAATCGCCTGACCATAATCGTAAATCGCTGATGTCATTTTATTCATACGCTCGCAACACTGTGCACGATACATATACGCGTCGTAATTCATTGGATCTTTCTCAAGACCTTTTGTGAAATTGTCGAACGCTTTTTCATGATCGTCCTTGTTGTAATAATAAACGCCCATCTGATACCAACCTTCAGCACTATTCGGAGATTTCTCAGTAGCACGGGTAAAATCTTCAATGGCTTTCGCATCGTTTTTCAAACCCATGTATGCCTGACCACGTTTCGCGTAATACAATCCTGAATCCGGACTTAAAGCAATTGCTTTGTCAAATTCCGCAACTGCATCAGCGTACTTGCACAATGACAATTTCGAACAACCTTCTTTGTAATGTTGCATTGCCGTGTTCCAGCAAAAATTATCATCGAAAGCAACTTTCGCTTTCTCATGCCCCATTGACGAAGCGCGACTCAAGTCAACACACGATGCTTCTTTCGTATCTCCATTGTTCGTACACAGTGCACGCTGATAATAAGCATCCGCATTGGTGTTGTCCAGTCCAATTGCCATATCAAGATCAGGAATTGCATCTGCTTTCTTGCCTAAACCAAGATTAGACATTGCCCGACCGTAATAAAGTTTTGACCAGTCTGTATAAATCTTCTTCACTTCATCCTGGTTCGCGTTCATGCGATCAAACTCCGACATTTTTTCGTAATCGGATTTGAGTTTTACGATACGACGCGCATCAGCATCAATCTTCGTAATCTCGGCAGTATAAGCTGGAATCGCTCCGTTGAAATCACCTGCATCACGTTTCATATCGCCTGCAGCAGATGGTCCGGTATAAACTGGAGTAACAGTTTTTGGTTGTGACTGCATTGTTAGTACAGATCCAATCAATGCGAGACAGAGAATTAAGTATTGCTTTTTCATTTTTTGGTTGGTAAGGAGTGCAAATCTATTGATTTACGGCACGTCGGACAAGTAATTTCCATTCATACCCGCTGATAATATGAAACAATCATGCCAAAATCATATGCTTTCGAGCTTGCCTTGGCTTACTTCGTACATCTTATAGGGCAAACCACGACCCTTGAAAAGCACGTGCATTCTGCCTGCTCCTGTATCCGTTATGAAAAGTTGACCGAAGTCAGAGCTACATACCAATTCCATCAATCGGTATACGCGATCTGCATCTAGTTTATCATGAATATCATCGAGTAACAGAAGCGGCTTTCTTCCGGTTGAAATATCCAACAAACGATATTCAGCAAGTTTAAGAGAAATCAAAAACGATTTTTGTTGTCCCTGCGATCCGCTTTTCTTCAGCGAGTATCCATTGATCTTAAAATCCAGATCATCACGATGAATTCCTGTGGTAGTATATTCCAACGCGAGGTCTTTTCTTCTCGAATCATCGAGCGCCTGAGCGAATGATTTCGATTGCAGAACAGAATCGTATTCAATGGTCACATCTTCTGTTTCTCCAGCGAGAATTGCGTAAAAATTATGAAACAATGGCTTTATTTTACCAATGAATTCTTTTCTCTTTTCGTGAATAATAATGCCATGCTGAGCCAATTGCAAATCGAGAACTTCCATTGTGGCCATTTCGCCATTACCTTTCGACAATTGCTTCAGAAGAGCATTCCGTTGGGACAAAACACGATTGTATGAAATAAGGTGGTCGAGATAATGTCTGTCGTACTGCGAAATAACGGAATCCATAAAACGTCGTCGTTCTTCGCTTCCGCCCATGATCAAAACGCCATCAGAAGGATTGACGACCACCAATGGAATCAAGCCAATGTGATCCGACAACCGATCGTAATCTTTACCGTTCTTTCTGAATACCTTTTTCACGCCTTTCTTTACTCCGCAATAAATCGTCTCTTCTGTCCCGTCTTCCCTTACAAATTCACCCTGAATCACAAAAAAAGGAGCTTCGAATTTGATATTCAGCGTATCCGATGGATTCAGAAAACTCTTGCACAGTGCCAGATAGTGAATAGCCTCCAATAGATTGGTTTTCCCCGACCCATTAAGACCGGTGAAGCAATTGATTCTCTCCGAACAAGCCACTTCCAGCTGCTCGTAATTGCGAAAATTGACCAATGAGAGGTTTCTGAGGATCATTCGAAGCGCATAATGTACAAAATTGCCAAAAACGAGCTCTAATGTACGAAACGTGGAAAAAAATAGTATTTTTGCGCCCTGTCTGAACTTTTTCAGACGGTATTCGCATGGCACAAGAAACAAAAGAACAGCCAGCTATCGACATCGAAGCGGCATACGACAAGACGGAAAATTACATTAACGACAACAAAAAGAGTCTTGCTCTGATTGTAGGTGGTGTAATTGCTCTCGTTGGCGTTTATTTCGTCTGGAAATACATGTATCAAGAGCCTCGCTCAGAAGAAGCTTCAGGAAAAATGTATAAGTCAGAAATTTATTGGCAAAAAGATTCCTTCAATCTTGCAATCAGCGGTCGTGGAGACACGTTGGGCATGAAAGACATTGCTGATGAATACGGCGGAACGTCTTCAGGGAATCTCGCCAACTATTATCTCGGTGTAAGTTATTTACGTACCGGACAATGGGATCTTGCAATTGAAGCGCTTGAAGATTTCGATAGCGACGATATGTTTTTGAGTTCAATGTCAATCGGAATGATCGGCGATGCGTATATGGAGAAAGGTGATATTGATCGCGGAATTGAATACTACCTCAAAGCGGCGAACAAGAATCCAAACAAGTTTACATCTCCAACTTTCCTTAAGAAAGCGGCATTTGCTGAAGAAGATCGTAACAACAAACCTGAAGCATTGAAATTGTACGAGCAGATCAAAGTTGATTATCCGGAATCTCAGGATGCAGCTCAAATCGACAAGTACATCATAAGAGCTGGCGGAGAAGTAAAATAATCCGGGCTCAAAACTTAATACGCCGTCTCGGATAAAACCAGGGCGGCTTTTTTTATGATCGCGAAAAGAAAAGATCTTTCAGCAAATTCAATATCCGAAATTCCTACGGGCAAAGGCAAACGTATCGCCATTGTTGTAGCAGAATGGAATGAAGAAGTTACTAATGCACTTCTCGGCGGAGCTGTAGCTACACTATTGAAACATGGAATGACAAAATCTTCCATTGTTATTCATCACGTACCAGGAGCATTCGAATTGACGCTTGGTGCATTACTTGTTGGAAAGAAAAAGTCAATTGATGCTGTAATTTGTCTGGGCTGCGTAGTTCAAGGTGAGACAAAACATTTCGATTTCATTTGTCAAGGAGTTACTTACGGAATCACAGAACTCAATATCAGTCTTGAAAAACCAGTTGTTTTTGGAGTACTCACAACAGAAACAATGAAACAGGCGCTACAACGTGCAGGTGGCAAACATGGCAATAAAGGAGATGAGGCAGCAATAACGGCTTTGAAAATGATTGCCCTTAAAAACACGATTATTGGTTAAAATCATTCGCTTTTTTACGATTGATTGCAAAATAATCTTTAGGTTTGCAGCCCGGTTTGGGAAATCCATCCGGAATAGTTCTTTTGAATATTAGTTAAGTATCGGGGTGTAGCGCAGTTGGTAGCGTACCTGCTTTGGGAGCAGGGGGTCGTCAGTTCGAGCCTGGCCACCCCGACAAAAATTACAAATCCGGAAGAGATTCCGGATTTTTTGTTTTTTAGAGTTTGCACTCTTGGAGAGTCCCCACTCTTGGAGAGTCCGGACTCTTAATAAAGTTTCTGAAAGTGATCCCGTCGCGGCTCGAACGCGAAACCTGCTGCTTAGAAGGCAGCTGCTCTATCCAGTTGAGCTACGGGACCAAATTGAATGGTCTTAACGAATTACAATTCGTAATTCTCTGCGAAAGTAAGAACAATTCTGCACAAGGTAATTTTCTTGCTATTGTCCACTTCGGCTACGCTCAGTCTGACAATGCAACCTCATACAATCACAATCCTAGATGGTTCGCTTTCGATAGAAACTAAATTAATTCGAAGCATGCTTGTCAGACTGAGCGGAGCCGAAGGTTGACAGGGTCGTACTTCCAATATTTATCCCGATTTTTGCCACACATGAAATTTATACTGGTTGTTGCTACGTCGCTCCTTTCATTCACGCTCAACGCGCAAGCTGATTCGCTGCGAAAGCCCAGCAAACTTCGCTTTGGAGTCTACTCTTCGGCCTCTTACCAATTCGCAGTTAACGGAAACAAAGCTCAAACCAATCTTCGCAACTTCGCTTTCAAAGGTTATCTCCAACCGGAAATCGGACTGGGAATAAAATACGAACAGGATTCTTCGGAGTTCGCTTTTGTTTCTGTTTCTACTTCGCAACTTGCGTTTACACTTGCAAGTAAAAATATTCTTGAGGATGCATCGGCCACGTACGAGATTTTCAATCGCTTCGATATTTACATGAATAAAATTGCGTTGGAATTATCTTATCACAAACGAATCGCGCAAATCGATCAACGCTATAGTTTTTCACTCGAATGCGGTGTAGGTATTCATTACTTCAACGTTTACAATACTTTGAAAAGCGACGATACACTCGTTGGGCCATACACCGTTTCATCTCAATTGATCCTCGACAAAACAAAGTATTTTCTTCCTTCTGCAGAAATTGGAATCAGCATGCTCGTGCGACCGGTATTGTACAAAGCACAAGTGATGGTTGGAATCCGCGCACAACTTTATCTCGATAATTTTCCTCAAGTAAGTTATTCCTCTCACTACCTCAACGCACTAACGTTGTATGATTACGATTTTCGGTGGTCGCCGGTGTTGATGGAACCGAAGATTTATGCGGCAGTGATGTTTTAAGCAGAGTCGGGACTCTTGGAGAGTTCATACTCTTGGAGAGTCCACACCCTTGGAGAGTCCACACGGTGGTCGCCGGTGTTGATGGAACCGAAGATTTATGCGGCAGTGATGTTTTAAG
>CAZBYM010000071.1:6693-12196 GCA_964495745.1 uncultured Chryseobacterium sp.
CAGAGTCGGGACTCTTGGAGAGTTCATACTCTTGGAGAGTCTGCACCTCTGGAACCGAAGATTAATGCGGCGGTGTTGTTTTGAATCGTCAATCGTCAAAGACAGAATCTTCCACATGCATTCCGCCAATAGCGAAAAAGAAATTGCGGCCGCCAACGAGGTAATAGCGCACATGTGGAAAAGAACCGTCAACAAAAACAACATTGAAACCTCCATCCACGTTGATAGTGTTCCATGTAATACCATCATCATATGAATACTCCGCACCGCTTGTTCCCGTGGCAATGAGCCTCTTACCTCCTGCACCCCATGAAACACATGAACGGTATCCTACAGGTGATTTGATTGAAGGGCGCCACGTCCTTCCTCCATCTTTCGTGAAAAAACAATTATCAGTCGTATCGTTGGGTAACAAATAATCGCCACCCACAATCACTCCATTCATCGTATCCTTAAACGCAATCGAAAAAATCCCCTGCGAAGGTTTTCCTTGAAGTATAGGCGTTTCAAAAACTTCCCAATGATGTCCGTAATCTCTCGAATGCCACAAACGAGATTTTACGCCACCTGTTGCAATGTACACGTGTCCATAGGGTAATGTTCTGATAGTTGTTCCACTCGCCGCGAAGGCAGCTTCGCCTTCAACCAACTGCGGACGATCGGCAAACGGAATTTCATTCCACGTCCAGCCACCATCAAGTGTTTCCATAAGAAACATTCTGCCTTTTATCGGATCTCCGAAAATCAATCCCCGCTTCTTATCCCAGAATCCAACGCCATCAAAAAACATCGCGCTGTCTTCACTCCGAAAAACTTCTTTCCAATGATTACCTCCGTCTTTCGTTCGCAGAATTGAAGCCGGCGTTCCTGCTGTAGCAATTACAGCATTCTTCTTATCAAAACCATGCAACGTGCGGAAGTCCAATTTCTCAAAACCAGTAACGCGAACCCATGTGAAATTTTTCCCACCATCTGTACTGCGACCAACCATTCCTTTTTGTCCGCTGATCCAAATCACTTTTTTCGATGCAACTGAAAGTCCACGAAAGCCTTTTTTCACTTCTTCTGCTGCTGATTGTGGAGCTGGAGAACCAGCGAATGTTGTCGGGATTGGCGTATAAGCTGGAGTTTGTGCAAACGCCGAACAATTCACAAGAAATACAAACAAGACGAGAAAATGGCGCATGATGAGTAAATTTACAGCTATTCTAACTCTGATAAAAATATCACGATGCTTTTGAACCACATAGACACAAAGGCGCAAGCTTAACACATAGGTTCACATAGATTCTACTTACTATGCGAACCTATGTAAATCTATGTTTCTATGTGGTTCAAAAAAACAAATACAAATTTTGACATCATGGACATGCAATACCGCCGTCTCGGCAAAAGTGGACTCAAAGTAAGCGCACTTTCTTTCGGATCTTGGGTTACGTTCGGTTCTCAGATTGGAGATGACGTAGCAGAAAACTGCATGAAACTCGCTTACGATCGCGGAGTAAATTTTTTCGACAATGCAGAAGCATACGCCGGCGGGAAATCGGAAATCGTGATGGGCAACATCCTGAAGAAAATGCAATGGGATCGCACCTCATACGTTTTGTCGAGCAAGGTTTTTTGGGGTGGGAAGAAACCCAATCAAATCGGATTAAGCCGTAAACATGTTACGGAAGCTTGTCATGCTGCGTTGAAACGTTTGCAAGTTGATTATCTCGATTTGTTTTTCTGTCACCGCGCAGATCCTGATACGCCAATTGAAGAAACAGTCCGCACCATGAATGACCTGATTTCTCAAGGAAAAATTCTCTATTGGGGCACATCAGAGTGGAGTTCGGAAAAAATTCATGAAGCACACATGCTTGCCGAACAACATCATCTCATTGGTCCAACCATGGAGCAACCACAATACAATTTATTGCATCGCGAAAGATTCGAATTGGAATACGGTTGGCTTTATGAAAAATACGGAATGGGAACCACGATTTGGTCTCCGCTTGCATCAGGATTGCTTACAGGTAAATACAACGAGGTAACTCCAACGGGAACGCGCATTGAGCACCCTAGTTTAGGTTGGCTGAAAGAAAAATTTGAAGATTCAGAACAAGTTATCCGGCTTGAGAAAACGAAAAAGTTTTCTGCACTTGCAAAAGAACTCGGCACCTCTCCTGCCCGACTTGCAATTGCGTGGACGTTGAAGAATCCGAATGTGAGCACGGCTATATTAGGAGCGTCTCGTATTGAGCAATTGGAAGAAACGTTGGGATCGCTGGAGGCGTTGGAGTTGCTTACAGTTGATGCGATGGAGCGTATCGAGAAAATTTTTGGCGTGAAATCGAATTGATACGTTGCGCGATCTCGCTGAGTAATAATACGCCTGGCCGACTTTTCATGAGAGAATCGTTCGCAACCCCGCAGGGGTGAAATATTCTTAACCTCGGATGCAATCCGGGGTTAGAATCAACAAAAAAAAAAATTCGATGCTGCCGCAGGCTTTTCACGCCGACCTTTCAGGCGGGAATTCACAGATCCAATCTTTTACAAGTGATGTTTCCGATCAGGCAACATATTCGCAGTCGTCCATTCGAGCCGTTTCACCATTGGGGTTTTTCTATGCGCGCAATTTTCCACAGGACAAATTCCGCAACTCAATTCGATGCAAGGATCTGCATGAATAAAAAATTCCATCTCCTCACCGATTTCACTTTCGAGTAATTGTTCTACTGCTTCAACTTCCGCATGCGCTTCTTCCAACGAGAGATACCACGGCAAAGTAATGTGCGCATCTACATGCAGCATCGATCCATATTTCAGAATGCGCAGGTTGTGCATGTCAATCCAAACAGGTTTTCTTTTTGCATTCAATATTTCTACAAGTTGACGGATCTTTTCAATGTCTTGTTCGTCGAGCAAATTCGCCAACGATTCGCGAACAATTTTGAACCCTGTGTAAATTAAGTACAAGGCAAGAATTAATGCCAACGCATTATCGATCCATGTAATCTTGGTGAAGAAAATCAACAACATTCCAACGACGAGACCAATGCTTGAAATCGTATCCGAGATTAAATGTTTACCATTCGCTTTCATCAGCGAAGAGTTCTGTGAAGTTCCGCGCTTCACTAAAAAATATCCCATTGCGAAATTGCACAGTCCTGCAGCACCTGAAAGCCATGCCCCAACATCAGGTTTTACAATTTCATGCGGATCAATGAAACCTCGAATTGACTCATACATGATAAATCCTCCGGCAAGAAAAACAAGTGCGCCTTCAAATCCTGCTGAAATAAATTCAATTTTTCCGTGACCATAAGGGTGGTCTTCATCGCGCGGACGAGCAGCATACATCATGCTGAACATCGCAAAAGTTCCTGCGGCTACGTTTACGATACTTTCAAACGCATCAGTCAGAATGGCGTTGGAATTGGTAACATACCAAGCGTAAAACTTCAGGCACATCAACACAACACTGAACATCAGCATGAGTTGCATGATTCTTACTTTTCGCCGCATTTGCTCTGCCATCTCTATAAGTGCTTGTCGCTAGTAATTCCGTTTTACTAAAACAAAAAACCCCGGCGAAAACCGGGGCTTGAATTATTTAAAGTCGATCAGATGAACATCGAAAATGAGATCTGCTTTTGCAGGAATAATCGGAGGTCTTCCCCCTGCTCCATATGCCAATTGATAAGGAATAATCAGCTGTGCCTTTTCTCCTTTATGCAGTAGACCAATTCCTTCGTCCCAACCTGCGATTACACGTCCTAATCCCAATGGAAAAGCAAAAGGTTGACCACGATCCACGGATGAATCAAACATAGAACCATCCAACAAATAACCGCTATAATCAACTGTAACTGTTTGACCACGCTTCGGCATTTCTGCATCAGGATGTTTTTCGAACATAACGATCTTCAATCCGGAAGGAGTTGTGATCGTATCTTTTCCGGTGGTCACCCACATTTCTGGCTTTGTCATAACATCAATTACTTCTACTTCGAATTTCAAATCACTATTAGCAGGAATTCCAGGTCTTGCCATTGCACCATATCCAAATTGAGCCGGGAGTTTCATAATTGCTCTGTCGCCAGCATGAAGATATTTGAATACAGAATCCCAACCTGCAATTACTTCTCCGCCTTTTCCAGGATGAAAAGTGAAGAGCTGATACTTGTGACGCGATGAAGCGTCGAAAATAGTATCGTTCATCAATCTTCCTGTGTACAAAACAGATGAGCGGTCTCCCAATTTTGGAAGTGGTCCGTTTCCTTTATGCGTTACAGTATATTCTATTCCACATGCAAGGACAACCTTTTTAGGTTTCTTCACCCTCTTCGAAGTCCACTTGCGTGAAACTCCATCCGTAGGTGCAGGATCCTTTTTTCCTTTATTTGGCAATGCAAATGCAAGAATAGCAAGACTGGAAACGGCAACAAGAAGAATTGAAAAGTGACGCTTCATTATTATTGTTCCATTGGTTTAGCTTCGAGTACTTCCACTTCGAAAATACGCGTTAAGCTGTCGTTGTAACCTTGAGCCGGAGGAAGAATGAAAACAGATTTTCCTTTGTCCTTCATCTTCAACACGCTATTCGTGAATCCGGGAATCATTGGATCAAGACCTAAACGGAATGTCATCGGATCCTGACCTTCAACTAAAGTGTTGGTGTCGAAAATTGTTCCATCAAGATACTTTCCAACGTAACGCAGACTCACAACCATTCCAGGCATTAGCTGAGCCCCGGTTCCAGGAGTTAATTCCTGATAATATATTCCGTTCGCATCAGGCTGAACTGTGATTTTATTTGCAGCTAGATACGGCTTCAACATCTGAGAATCTTTCTTCTTCAATGTTTTGGAAATTGAATCAGCTTTCTGTTGAATCGGCCCCATAATCGCTTGGGTTTTCATCATCATCTCTTGTTGCTTGGTGCGTTCAGCTTGTGCTTTAGCCTGAAGTTCTTCCACTTTTACTTTCGCGTACATACTGTCTACGCTGACAGAGAATCCAAGATATTCCATTGTATCGTGAGCCGGATCAAAAACAAATTCGTCAGGATAATATTTCTTCAATGAATCCATACGAACGAAGAAAGAAACACTGTCGCCAACGTGAAGTTTCTTCATGATATCAAGAAAATCGCCTTTGAACTCAGACTTATCCATACGCATAGGATACGATGGAGAACGCGATTCTTTGTTCACGTCAATGAACACAGAATCTTTCATGTCTTTGAATTTGATCTTGATGAAAATCGCGCCGCCTTCTTCAACGACTTCTGTTCCTGTTCCTGACTTGTGATTCAGTATCCAAGAACCATTATCGGCTGCTTCATAACCAGGCCAAGGACTTGCAGGACCACAAGCCGTAAAAAGTAGTGCACCAAAGGCAACAACTGCGAAAATTGATTTTTTCATTTTTTTGTTTTGAAATTATCGGGTTTGCAAATGTTCAACTGTATAAATCACCGGCATATGTGGTGGAACAATCCCTGTACTAGAGC
>CAZBYM010000072.1:0-12188 GCA_964495745.1 uncultured Chryseobacterium sp.
ACAACGAAAAATAATTTTCGAAATCACGAGTCGTCATCAAACCCATCGCATGAAGATTGGGCGCGAAAATATGCGCGTCTTCGTAAATGGTTCTATCCTGAATAACGTTATTTCCCGAGCCGCGAATTTCCTGCACTTGTGCAAAGCGACTATTCAAAAAGTAGATCTGGAGGTTGAATGACCAACGTTGCATGTCTTCGTAGAAGTCTGTGAGATAAGGATTCTCATCTGCGTCTTCGTAATGTGCTTGCCATCCGTAATGTTTGGAAAGTAGCGTGGTCAGGGTTGTTTTACCGGAACCAATATTTCCAGCAATTGCAATATGCATAGCGTGTATTGTTAGGCGTGTGTGTGTGATGTAAAAATAGAAAAATACCGCTCAGTCCTCAAGAATTGTTCACAACTAACCTGCCAAAAATTGTGTTCCCGGTTCAACGTTCCCGGTTCAGTGTTCTGTCTCCTGTTTTCACAACGAACAGCGAACGTTTTAACAGTGAACGATTTTAACGGTGAACAGTGAACGACCTAACGGTGAACGTTACTACGTCATGATCCGCTCATCCTCTGCCATCTTCGTATCGCTCGCATCGCGCAATCCAGTACACTGCAGCATGACCGCAAGCACGACTAACATGATAGCAACGCCAGGAAGTACCGCAAGGTACGCATCGCCAGTGAGAATATATCCTTTGTATTCGCTGATCATCATTCCCCACGAAGGAGTTGGACGTGTAACACCGATTCCCAGGTAACTCAATCCAGCTTCGATAAGAATTGCAGACGCGAAATTATTAGCTGAAATTACGATTACTGGTCCCATCACGTTTGGTAAAATGTGACGTATGATCAAACGCCAATTCGTGAATCCAAGAGCTCTTCCCGCCTCTACAAATTCTTTTTCGCGCACACTAAGAATTTGTCCACGAACGACACGCGCCGTTTCAACCCACATCGTTAAGCCTACTGCAACGAAAATTGGGAATATCCCGCGACCAAGAACAAGCGTAATTGCAATAACCAACAACAATGTTGGAATAGACCAAACCACATTGATGACCCACATGATAAGATCGTCAACCCACCCGCGAAAAAATCCAGCCAGCGCTCCCATCAGAATTCCAATCACGATAGAAATCACAACAGAAATGAATCCCACGAAAAGTGAAATTCTTGAACCGATCATCAAGCGACTTAACAAATCCCGTCCGAAGTGATCAGTACCAAGAAGGAATCGTTGTTCAGAAATATTCTTCTCCATTTCCACTTTCAATTCGGCCGCAGTCTTATGGAGTTTTCTCGCTTCACCGTATGCATAAAAATCCATTGTGTGATTTATCGTATCATTCACAATCTGGAAAGCCGGGTTGAGCGCGTAAATCGCATCCGCCATATTGTAACGCCACACTCTTCTTTCACCGTCTTCTTCCTGATACTCTTCCCACAAAATATCGTTACCCTGAAACCAATAATTCTCGATAGCATGATATTCGTAAGCATTCGGCTGACCGAAAATCATGGTCGACAAAAAGTTCTCGTCGTTGGGAAGAATATTTTTCTTGAGTTTAATAATTCGACACTTGAAACCCGGCTGCCGAATACTAATCTCTTCAATGTGAGTAGCAGCGTCAGGACTCGAATCAGGCGTGATCAAATAACCGAGAATTGAAATCACCGCCATGATTGCAATAATGAAAATCCCAAACATAGCCAGACGATTTCGTTTCAATCGTTGCCATGCAAAAGATGCAAGCGAAAATGCTTTTTCCGGTTTCTCTGTCATTGCTTCCTTCCCATTTTCCAATTACGTCCTTTCCATTTCATATCACGCTTCATCAATCCGAAAACAGAAGCGATTGAAATAAAATTGTAAACGACCATCGCTAAAGGAAATTTCGGAATGATCCGATTTTCCCCAAAAAATGGAACTGCTAAAGATAATAACAATAGCTCAACCCCCATTTTCAAGGCAAAAGAAAGGACAATAGGGTTGCTAACCGAACCATAGACGAATACAGAAATAATGGCGCCAGGAAGCAACAATTGAACTGCCAAAAACATTGCACCAGTAACGAAACCGGAGAGCCCGGTATATCCACGAACTTTTGATAGCCATCTGGCTCTTTGCAATATGGCTTCACTAATTGAAGAAGCAGGCCGGGTTGAGACCAGATTCGTCGAATCACAATTCCACGCAATCGCATTCACGCCGCTAGCATTTGCCTTCTGCAGAAGAAAAATATCGTCGCCGGAAACATATTTATCTCCGAAGAATCCATTGTTCTTCACAAAAAAACTTTTTCTGAACGCCATGCTGGCACCATTGCACATGATGGGTTTGCCAAGTTTATACATTCCGGCAGAAACTACTTGCAAAAAAACCATTTCCGTTTGCAGAATGTCGCGCAACCAGGATCCTTTTCCTGAATACTTCACCATTCCTGCGACAAAAACAATTTTTTCGCTCGTGAAACCGGACACCATTCCACTTATCCATTCAGAATTTACAACACAATCTGCATCAGTAACGAGAATAAATTCCGATTCAGCTACTTGAATTCCCTCTGTCAGCGCAGATTTTTTTCCTACACCGGGTGATGAAATAATCTTAATTGAAACCTTGGACTTCGCGGCGATATTTTTGGCAATTTCAATGGTGTTGTCATCTGAATGATCATCTACGAGAATTATTTCGTAACCTTGATAATCCTGCTTCTCCAGACTTTCGAGCAACTTAGCGATGCTGCTTTCCTCATTTCGTGCGGCAATCACCACTGACACTTTTGGTCCATGTGCGTTGGACACGTGATCTGTTTTTCTTACGAACAAAAACGCAATAAATACAATTACGAGGAAGAAACAGTACGTTCCACCCAACCAACAAGCGAATATCTCAACGACTGTGCTCACTCCCTTTTTCTGAAAAATGTAAGATTGCGAATGAAGAACATTCCGCACAACGCGGGGAATCCTACGTTAACCAACCAGATAATAACAGCAGCCAACGCTGCTGCTTCAGGATTGCCACAAACTCCAATTACTCCGGAAGCAATTGTTCCCCGTACAAAAAGTTCAGTGATCATTACAGAAGGCACAACAGATACGACCAGATAATTCACGGCAATAGCAGCAAAAATGGTTGTCGCTGGAGACTCCACTCCGCAAATGATGAGCATGATAAAAAACTGTGTTGCATACACCGAATATCGCAAAGCAGAAATTCCAAACACGACGAACAATAATTTCCAATCAACACTTCTCACCGTGATGAAATACCTTTTGTATTTTGTGATTACGAAAAGTATTGCGCCGATTGTAAGAGCGAACACAGTAAGGATGAGTAACCATTCCCGCGTTTTAGAAATGTGAATCAAGTTTCCCACATCAGTAAAAAGGATGGCACCAACTCCTGCTAACACGGTTACGCCTACCTGCATGAACGAGCTGATAAACGTAAATGACATTCCCTCCAGGAGCGATGTTTTTTTCAGCTGAAAAACTCTTCCTGCAAATTCTCCAATGCGATTTGGGGTTGCAGAACCAATTGCTAGTCCGGCGAGCACACCACTCCACGCGTCTTTCCATGAAATTGTTTCGGAAACAGCAATAAGTTTTTTCCATTTAGCCGTTTCCAGAAACCAATTCATCGGAATAAGTAAAACAACAAATGTCAGCCAGAGCGGATGTTGCTTCGCCTGCGTTGAAAAAAGCAAGATAGCCTGCTCATCGGCGAAGAATTTTCTTAATGCAAAAAACAACATCACCGCAGCAAATAAAACTATTGCTACCTTTAAAACTCTGCCAAGAACAGAAAGGTTTGATTTGACCATATTGCCTTACAGTAAATGTAACAAAACCGTAACGAGCAACAGTGAAAACAGGTATGCAGAAAGAGAAAGTCGTTTTAGGAATTGATCCGGGAACCAACATCATGGGTTATGGAATCATTTTATGCAAAGGCTCGAGTATGGAACTGGTTGATTTAGGTGTTGTCAAACTTGATAAACTCGAGAATCAAGCCATGAAACTCAAACAGATTTTCGACTCGACTACAGAACTTACCAAGAAACATCTTCCCGACGAATTTGCGATCGAGGCACCTTTCTTCGGAAAAAATGTTCAGTCGATGTTAAAGCTTGGGCGTGCTCAAGGAGTAGCAATTGCTGCGGCGTTAAATCGTGATGTTCCGATTTTTGAATATAGTCCAAAGAAGATAAAAATGTCGATTACTGGAAACGGAAATGCATCGAAAGAACAAGTTGCAAAAATGCTGCAACAGCTTCTCAAGATAAAAGACATGCCGAAATATCTGGATGCTACGGACGGACTTGCTGCCGCAGTGTGCCATTTTTTCCAGATGAAAAAACCGGGAAGTGATCAGAAAAAATATTCGGGATGGGAATCTTTCGTAAGCGGAAATCCCGAACGCGCATTGAAGACAAAGAAAAAATAGCAACTATTCAGCAGAATACGCCGCAGCTATTTTTGCCGCCATCGAGATCAACTCTTCTTGCGTGGGTTGCAATTTGGGACGTGAAAAATTGATGTCTCCAATGGAATTCATAGGCACAAGATGTATGTGGGCATGAGGAACTTCCAAGCCTATTACGGCAACACCAATGCGTTTACAGGAAACCACAACTTTAATCGCGTGCGCAACTTTTTTTGCGAACAAATTCAACTCGGTGAGAAGTTCATCATCTACATCAAAAATATAGTCGATCTCCTTTTTCGGAACCACCAAAACATGTCCATGTGCAAGCGGAAATACATCAAGAAATGCGAGACAGTTTTCAGTCTCCGCAATTTTGTAGCATGGAATTTCTCCGGAGACAATTTTGGAAAAAATACTTGGCATTAGCGGCTGATTTCTATGATTTCAAAAGTGATTGTACCGTTTGGAACTACAACATCTGCAGTGTCACCTTTTTGCTTGCCAAGCAATCCTTTCGCAATCGGAGAACCGACAGATATTTTTCCGGCCTTCAAATCGGCCTCGTTTTCAGGTACGAGCATGTAGGTCATTTTCTGCCCGTTCTTGGTATTCTTGACCGTCACTTTACAGAGAATTAGCACTTTCGAAATATCAAGTTGCGACTCGTCCACCACTCGAGCATTGCTCAATGTGGTTTCCATCTTGGATATCTTAAGCTCCAATAGCCCCTGAGCGTCTTTGGCCGCGTCGTATTCGGCGTTTTCCGACAAATCGCCCTTATCTCTTGCTTCGGCAATTTGCTTTGAAATAGACGGCCTTTCCTTCGTTTTTAGAAAATGAAGTTCGTCTTTCAGCTTGCGCAGACCTTCTTCAGTAAAATAGACGATCTCTGACATAATTGGGATGTTTTTGGTACTGAGACTTAAAACAGAAAGAGAATCCCGCTAATGCGGGACTCTCCTGTTCAATTCAAATGTATTAAATTTTCTTTAACCTGCGAATCAGAGATTCAAACGTGCCCCGAAACTATGAACTCCGTTGAAAGGGTTTGTTGAGCGGTATGAATAGTCTACCGCAAAAGTTGAACCTTTCTTACCAAATGGAAGCTCCAGTGTTAAACCTGCGTTCATGCCAGTAAAGCACGTTGTGCGCGTATCAACACTAGTGATACCTTCTTCGTAAACATAACCTGCACGCAACATCAACATTGAACGCCATGCATATTCCACACCACCACGAAACTCATCCTTCGAGAATGAATTTGAAGTGAAAGTTCCCGCTACGGTCACACGGTGATTCTTCATTGACGTGCTGTCCTTTGCAAAGTAGAAATCGTAAGCTCCAGAGATGTTTACCAAAGTTGGCATATCAAAATCTCCGGTGCGTTGCTCTAAAGTCATTGCGTAGTTACCATTCGGAGAAGTTCCGCGGAATGAAAGTCCATCACCAGAGAAGCGCATACGTGGCCCTACGTTTCTCAACGCAATTCCAAAATGTATCTGCTCAAACTTTCCGGTTACGTACTGAATTCCTGCATCAAGACAGATTCCACGCGCTGCAACGTCCGCAATAGATTCAGAGATTGCTTTGATAACGATTCCACCGTAAATGTTCTCAGAGAATCCTTTCGCATATGACAATCCGATGTTGGTGAAAGTTGGATGAAAAGTTCCAACTCCTCCTTCAGGAAGATCAACTGTTGTGATCGGAATATCGCCGAAATCCATTGACATAACGCCAAGACCAATTGCTCCGGTCTCTCCAACTCGTTGCGTAAATCCAAACGCGTTGATTCCGATTCCTGTTCCGCCCAACCAATTGGTGTGAGCGAACATTAATTCTGTGCGCTTGGTAAACGCTGTGCCGGCTACGTTCATGTACATGGACTCAAGTCCGCGCGCAGAAGCTGCGTTTGCTCCACCCCATCCAGAGCTACGTGCCCAAGGATTGATGAGCAATTCAGTTGCTCCTGCCTGACCAGCTCTGTCGCCGTTACCAGCAACCGCCACACCAGTAGTACCCATCAGGATACCAGCGGTGAGCATGGTTGTTAGAACTTTATATGTTGCTTTCATAGTATCGTGCTTTCTGTGCTTTAACAATTGGAAATTCATGAATCTCGCAGTGATTAATAGGTATCCAAATCAATTGGTCTCATTACACCGAACCATTTCAGGATCTTCTCACCTACACCATCAACATTGACGTGCACGATGTACAATCCACTGGCCACAGGGATGCCGGCCTGATTCTTCAAATCCCAATCCAAGTAAGTCTGAGGCGAATCTTTCGTGAACTTTCTCACCATAATTCCATTCACTGTGTAAATTTTGATTTCACACTTTTCAGGAAGGTTGGTGAACTTAACACGGTTATCGAACTGATTCGTCTCGTATCCGGAATAGGCATAATACGGATTCGGCACAACGTTGATCAAATCAAGTGCTTCAACTGCCGACAGATTATCATCAGTTGTTACTTTAAGATCTGCTGTGTTAAACGCATACATCGGATTGTTCATGTTCTGAGGAGCAGCCGCACTATCAAGTGCATTGTTATCAGAAGCAGTAGATACCAATGGAATTCCAGTGAAGAAACGCTTATAAGGTTTCGCTACACGCAGACGAACTTTAATGTCTGTAGGTAAGACTTGAGCACCTTGTTGGTAATTATTTCCCCAGCTCCATGAAGCAAATTCAGGATCCAGCATTGGAATCGAAGTCCACATCGCATCACTGTACACCATTTTCAATTCAGCGTTTGCAGTATTGTCTGAAGAAAGGACCTTATAAATTGCGCGTCCACAGTCGTAAGCAGGGACATCTTCTAATTCTCCAGCCAATGTTCCAGAAGAATACTTCTTGTTACCATTGTGGCCAAACACGTAGATGTAGTGCATTCCGCCCCAAACTAAATCAAGGCCAAGTGGTGTTTCCGAAGTTTCATTAGCCGTCGGATTAAATAGCATATCACGTCCGTTGTCAGAAGCTAGTCCGGAGTTTTCTCCAAAAGCCATGTTCAAACGCTCACCAGTCTCGAGGTTGATTGCATAACCAGGGAACCAGCTCATGCCTCTTTCGCCAATGAAATCTGCATCATTTGGATCCGTTGACGCTACTCCATCTCCAGGAAGACCATTCTTGTCGACAGATGCTGCATCACGCAAGTGAAAAGCTTCTCGCTGACCCTGATTGACTGCAGGATTTGCACCCACTTCTATTACAGGAACACGAGTCCATTTCGTACGGTCATTTGTATAAACGATATCAACATTCGCCAAATTTTCAATCTTGTTGGCAATGGTAACAGCCGGCGAACTTGGAGTCCATGCAATACCTGCAGGATAACAAATTGTTGTAGCCGATGCTTGTGGATTGTAAGAACCCAAACGGTAAGGACCCCAAATTCCATCAACTACTTTCTCGTATTCACCTTCAGGGTCAAGGAAGTTAGTTCCGTTCGCACGATCATTGTATTCCACAACACATACACCTGTACCACTAGTTGTTCCCCCACGAATCCAGTTCTCAGGTCCGTTGCTGTCGTCGTCAACAATTCCAGTCAACCAATCTTTAGTAGGATCAGTGAAAGTCATAGATGATGCTAAGTAGCCACAACGATCAGGGTTATTCGTGTAACCTGGCGATTGTACCTGGCTCCATGTAACTGACATTCCAATCTCCGGAACGATCTGTTCGTTCGCATAAACAGACTGGAAGCTGATGATTGTATCTGAACTCCAACTACGAGGAGAACCTTCACCAGAAGTCTGGTTAAGAATCCATGTTGCAGTGTCCTTTACTGTGTATTGGTTGGCAGGATTATTCACCAATTGAATTGTGAAATCACCAAGCGGAACGTTCAACGGATCGATTACTTTAATGTTAACAGGGCCAGCTCCACCTTCATACTCAAGTTCATTGAGTCGTGAAGTTCCACCATCATTCACAGTGGTTGCACTCATAATCCCATCAACAGAAGCTTGAGTGATTTCCAGAATGTTGCTACCACTTCCAGCACCTTCAATCCGAGTTAGTTTTGGACCAGAACCATAAGCAGAAGTCTGATCTGTTCCACCTGCTTCCGGTGAAGTGATATGAGGAATACCTGAATAAGCTCTTACGTTCTTACGACCAGCAAGGAACGGCTTCTTCTGTCCAATGTTAGAAGCCACTAGTGGATTCAAAGTATCGAAAGTGACATCATCATATTCCATGTAGCGATTGTGAGCATACGCCATCACCATGAAGTAATAGGTCTTGTGGTTGACGAGTTTCGCATCTCCAGAAGCAAATGCATCTGTTTTAATCGAGAAAGAATGTCTGATACCATCATCTTCAGCACTTATGGTCATGTCTTGAGGAACGTCGACACCAAGCGTCTGACTGAATTCGCTGTTCACAAGTTGACTTACACCGTTCTGAATGTCGCACTGCGCAACTAAACGGGCTTTGTCAGGATCATACAAATCGGAGGTGGTTACAGTCGCATCTTTCAACTGGAATAACTGATAGCCTTCGAAGTTGTAAGTAGTATCAAGATTTGATAGACTTGGGTGCAATGAAGTATACACGATCGCTGGATCATATGCTTCATAACGCTCAAGATAGTTGTTCGTACCTTCTTTATTTGTCAAATAGATGACAAGTTCTTTGTCCAATTCCTGCATTGTAATGTCTGGTGCAGTAGGACCATCCAACGTACGGAAACAGTTGTTGAAAAGGCGTTGAGCTTTGTCATCCGTTGTGCGCATCAAATTAACTGAAGCGCCAGGACCGCCATTACCTGCGCGTGCCCAAACAGCACCAACTGTAATGTAGTTAACAGCGCCAGGCTGCAATGTAAATGCACCTGCAGATTGCAACATACGACGATCTGCCGGAGTGTTTCCAGAAGTTACTTCATCCCAATATGCTTGCGGCACGAAGTTCGTACCGGCACCAGCAGGATCTGTATCACCAGGGAACATAAAATCACAAACCGTACTTCCACCATATGCGTTACCACCATAGGTTAGAGGAGAGCCATCTTTCCAGAAACCTGAAAGATAATTGTAGAAGTGAGTAGCATTTTCAGGATTTCCGCGAACTGTGAAGTCGTTATCATAGTAAACAAACTTCGACATGATAATCTGTTCATTCAATTCGTCAGTCGTTCCATCACGGTCATTATCAATTCCATCAGCGGGATCAGCAATTGGTCCTTCGAAAAAGTCCATACCGATTGCAGGAGGATTCGCTCCATAAGTTCCAGCTCCAGGTTGTGCACTAGATCCGTCATTCTGGTCACCATTGTATGTGTAACCAAGACCACGAGCTACGTCGCAACCAACATAGTCATCCAGATAATCTCCTAAGTCAGCATCAGTCCACTGTCCGAAGTACGTGTTGTTCATCGCAACAGTTGAACGGTTGATGATTTTGTAAGAATAGAAAGTCATGTTGTTTACCTCATCGTTGGTTGAGAAGGCAAACGCTTGTGCGTGAATCTCAAGACCGATTGATGCTGCGCCGGTTTCAGAGTGAATGTTACCCTTATCGTTGAACACCCACCAGAGTGTCTGGTCACCGAAAAGCTGGAAACGTGTACAACCTAATGTTCCGGAAATATCATAGCCAGGATAATCACCTGCTTGATAGTTGTAGTATCCATCACCATCAACATCGAAGAAAGGAGCAAGATAACGAGCTTGTCCGGCACCTTGATCTCCATTACCAGGCCAGTTCTGAATTACGAGCGGCACTGAATATCCGGGGATCGGAACAGTCTGATTAGTTACGAAATCTTCAACTTCCTTACGTGTAATTTTCCAGTGACGGTCGAACGCCGAACACACAGTTCCATCAATAGAGACGCTGGTTGTGTCGAGAGGTCCTGGCCAGAAGTCATTACCGGTTTGACGATACGTCATACCAGCAACTTTCAACTGTCCACCCGCATCTAATCCACCGATCCAAAGTGCGCCGGCGAAAATAGAATGAGCGTCGCCACCTTTAGGCACCTCATATTTCGCATTTGTAAGATCCCACCACATGTCACCGCCCGTCATGATAGTCGTACGAACGTTGTTGATGTCGAGGTCAGTTTTTGCAGTAGCTGGCGTACAAGAAGCTGCCAGATCTTCACCAGAACTGTTGCGGTTCGATTGACCCACACGATGTCCGGTTGCTCCGTTTTCTCTGGCGCCAACTGCAGTAAAGATTGCGAGTAGAGCGATTGCCGAGAGAACAATTTGACGCTTGATTTTCATTGTTACTTCCATTTAATTGTTTCTAATTCCTTGGTTTTTGTATTTGGAAATCACGCGTTAGCTTAAAAGTCTAGCATTACCCCGATACGAATACGGCGAGGGATGCTGTAATTCGACGGGTTATTAATTTTCACTGTATACAAATCGCGGAAAGATTGTTCACTGTTCTGGTTCTGGATTGATGATTGTGTTTCTGCTGCGTATAGGTAGCCATCATCATTCGCATTACCGGTGAAACGATAAACGTTCATAATATTTTTAGTGTTAAGCACGTTCAACACCTGAAGGTAGATATTGAGGTTTGCTGCTTTTTTGTTATCAGCTGCACCCCATGACAAATCAATGTTTTTGTCGATACGAATATCCATACGAACCTGCCATGGCAAACGTGCACCGTTTACAGAACCTTCGAGGTTGCGACGGCTTGCTACACCGAATAATGCTTCAGGAGTTACGTTTGACTGAGACGTGTAAGGAGTTCCAGAACCAGCACGGAGAACCATGTTTGCACCAACGTTATCTAGAACACGAACTTCTTTGCCTTTTTTAGTTGTCCAAACCGGACCGTTGTAGTTTGAGCCGGATCCGAAACGGTAATCGATGTTTGTAACAACCGAGTGGCGTTGATCGAAATCCAAAGGAACAGTAGTACGAAGGTTAGGTTGACCATTGCTAACAAGAGCAGCAGCTTCAGTAGCACCGGAACCTGTTCCGTCAGCGAACTGCAGAGTATAAGAAGCAGTTAATTGAACACCGCCAGTACGACGAAGGTCATAACCAACTGTAAATCCTTTTACTGTTCCGAAGTCGATGTTACCGTATGTAAGGTAATTTACCGGATACGCGTAGTTCACAGAAACAACCTGAATCATGTTACGCATCTCACGATAGAAAGCAGAAAGTGTAATTGCTGCATTCTTACGCTCGTTCAACGTTTGTGTGAAACCTAATTCGTAATCGGTAGTTTGCTGTGGCTTCAGATCAGGGTTGTTGTTGAACAAACCAACGCGGTTCTGAATGTAGTAGTACTGAATTGGATCAAGGCGGTAACCACTAGTTGGACGTTGCGTAAGTACATCGTAGTGAGCAAAGAAATTTGCCTCTTCAGAAATAGGGAATGCGAATGCAATACGTGGCATAAACACCAACTGCGGCGTGTAATCTTTGAACGCCTTAGAGTTAACCTGAGTCTCACTTGGATCAACCAAATAAGGAGTGATGCGACCTGTGCTGCTTGCTTGCGCAATCACGCCTGGATCCGCAATCTCGTTTCCGTTGGCATCATACCAGATGTTTTCGTTGCGATAACCAAGAACAGCAGTTGCATTATTGGCGTCATCCACATAAACAACATAATCGTCACCCATATTAGAAGGATGCGTGAAGTTGTCTGCTTCTTTTACTGTTTTTGCTTCGTAGAATAAATATTTGTCTTTCAAAACAGGTTGGTTGGCATCGAAACGATCGATACGAAGACCAATGTTGAATTTCAAATCTTTGAAGTCG
>CAZBYM010000073.1:0-1824 GCA_964495745.1 uncultured Chryseobacterium sp.
ACGAGTATGATTTTATACTCATCGGAATTTCTTCGCATGAAAAACCGCACCGCGTGGCATGGGCGCTGAATAATTCTCTGGAATTAGATCTGGCGCGGAAAGAACCCTACATGATATCTTTGAAAAAAAGCGAACCGGCCTCCGAATTTGTATTCTTCTCTTGGGAGCATCCCGATTTTGAAGCAACATATTCATTACTTGCCAATAAGGGAACGTATGGATTGCTTATTCCAGAACAGAATCAGGCAGATTATTTTCTTCATGCTCAAGGACCATTCACTGATCAAGACAAGAAGGAAATAATTCCGCGTCTTCGCGCAATTCCCTTTATCCTGATGGCATATCAAATAGATCCACAACTATTAAAGTCAAAACAAAATCTGATCTTTTAAACATGAGTGAACGTATACAACATAATCGCACTAAAATTGTTGCAACACTGGGGCCTGCCTCTTCTTCTCCCGAAATGCTGGAGGAAATGGTGAGGGCAGGAACAGATGTTTTCAGAATTAATTTTTCCCACGGCGATTATGCAGATGTTGAGGCTCAAGTAAAGCACATTCATGAAGTAAATCGCAAACTAGGGACTCACGCTGCCGTTCTTGGAGATCTGCAAGGGCCAAAATTGCGCATCGGAGAAGTAGAAAATAATGGAGTTGAACTTGTTGAAGGCGCGAAACTTGTTTTCACTACTCTGAAAATGATTGGCAATGCTTCCAGAGTTTATATTACCTATCCTCAATTTCCAAGAGATGTACAGGCAGGTGAAAATATTCTGATCGATGACGGAAAGCTTGTTTTGAGTGTTGACAGTACGAATGGAGTGGATGAGGTTGTTGCTACAGTTTTGCACGGTGGAGTTTTGTCTTCGAAAAAAGGAGTAAATCTTCCTAACACAAAAATTTCTTTGCCTTGTCTCACGGAGAAAGATTTGAAAGATCTGGAATTTGCACTGCAACAGAATTTCGATTGGATCGGATTATCGTTTGTGCGTTCTGCAGCCGATATTGTTGAACTGAAAGAAATTATTAGGAAGCGAGATCCAAATTCAAAAGCACGTGTAATTGCCAAGATTGAAAAACCGGAAGCGGTTGCAGATATTGATGCGATACTTGCAGAGACTGATGCATTGATGGTTGCGCGTGGCGATCTTGGTGTGGAAGTTCCTATGCAACGTGTTCCAACGATTCAGAAGATGCTGGTGAGAAAATGTCGTCGCGCAGCAAAACCTGTAATCATAGCAACGCAAATGATGGAAAGTATGATCACGAATATTTCTCCTTCACGGGCAGAAGTGAGTGATGTTGCGAATTCAGTAATGGAAGGTGCAGATGCGGTGATGCTGAGTGGAGAAACTTCTGTTGGAAAACATCCACATAAAGTTGTAGCCGCGATGTCGAAAATTATTGCGCAGGTTGAAGAAGAAAGTGATTTGTATTATTCGGATATCAGCAGTGAAATTTCTGCTCCCGAACGATACTTGTCAGATCATATCTGCTATGCAGCTACGCAATTGTCGAAGCAAGTGAGTGCAACTGCAATTATCACGATGACACATTCTGGTTATACCGCGTACAAAGTTGCGTCGTATCGTCCGCATGCAAACATTTTTGTCTTCACCGACAATTACAATCTCTTAACTCAACTTAGTTTAGTTTGGGGTGTGCGCGGTTTGTATTACGATCGTGATATCAGTACGGATCACACGATTGCCGACATCAAGTTTATCCTGAAAAAAGCGGGACATATTGTCGCAGATGATTTCATCATTAATATTGCGAGCATTCCGCTGAGTGAGAAGGGCAAGACAAATATGATTAAGTT
>CAZBYM010000073.1:1924-5500 GCA_964495745.1 uncultured Chryseobacterium sp.
GACTCAAGTTGAGTAATCTTGTCAGACCGAGCGGAGCCGAGGAGACAAGAATCGCGAGCATTCCGCTGAGTGAGAAGGGCAAGACAAATATGATTAAGTTGACTCAAGTTGAGTAATCTTGTCAGACCGAGCGGAGCCGAGGAGACAAGAATCGCAAGCATTCCGCTGAGTGAGAAAGGGAAGACGAATATGATTAAACTTACTCAAGTAGAATAATAGCATTAACCGCAAAGGCGCAAGGGGCGCAAAGTTTCTATCCTTGCGCTCCTTGCGCTCCTTGCGTCCTTGCGGTTTAATTATCATCTAGTAATTCAATTGCCGTATTAATCTCCCCTAACGTCTTCGCATTCCCTTGCTTCTTCGCAACTATCGCTCCACGCCGGTAAACATCCAGCGCTTTTTCGTTTTCCGAAACCTGCTCATACAATTGCCCGAGTTTGTAAAACGCACCAAGATATTCAGGCTGATCGTTGATCAATGATTCTATTCGTAAAATCGCTTCTGAATAATTTTCAATCGAGGCATATTCAACAGCAACTGCGTAGCGCAAAAACGCATCATGAGGCTCATCATGGAGCATGACAAGGAGTTGTTCAAGCCGCGACATGAGAAGAATTAAATTTCAGATTCGAATTGCGAAAGAAATTTCGCGTCATTCTCCGAGAACAAGCGTAAATCGTTCACTCCGTATTTCAACATCGTAATGCGCTCGATTCCCATTCCGAATGCAAAACCTGAATATACTTCAGGATCTACTTTGCAATTTTTCAGCACAGAAGGATCAACCATTCCGCATCCAAGAATTTCTACCCAACCCGAATGTTTGCAAACTGCACAGCCTTTCCCGGCACAAATGGTACACGAAATATCCATCTCAGCACTTGGCTCTGTAAATGGGAAATAGGAAGGACGTAATCGAATTTTTGTTTCTTCGCCGAACATTTCTTGCGCGAAATACAAAAGTGTTTGTTTCAAATCGGCGAACGAAACATTTTTGTCAACGTACAATCCTTCTACCTGATGAAAGAAGCAATGAGCTCGTGCGGAAATTGCTTCGTTGCGATAAACACGTCCAGGCATCATGATGCGAACAGGCGGAGCTGTTTTTTCAAGAATGCGAACCTGAACACTTGACGTATGTGTGCGCAATGCAATATTGTCTCCGAGAAAGAACGTGTCCTGCATATCACGCGCAGGATGATCCTCCGGAAAATTCAACGCGGTGAAATTATGCCAATCATCTTCGATCTCCGGACCTTCTTCAACTGTAAATCCAAGTCGACCAAAAATGTCAAGAATGTTTTTTCGGACAATTGAAATCGGATGACGCGAACCTCTCCAATCAGGAGATGGCATTGTTAGATCAGAGCCGGAAGAAGTTTCATTTTCATTTCCGTCGCCCTTGAAATGATCCAGTTTTTCCTGTGCAGAAATCTTTAAGCGATTGAGAAGTTGCCCAACATCTTTTTTCAATTCCGGAGAAACTGTTTTGAATTCGTCAAACAACTCCGAAATCTTTCCTTTACGGCTAAGATATTTTAAGCGGAACTCTTCTGCGTTTTCTTTCGTCTTCGCGGAGAATCCTTCTACTTCTTTGATTATTGTTTCTATTCTGTCTCTCATTTAGGTTGCAGATGCAATATTGCCACGAAGACTCCAAGGCTCAAAGCGTCACAAAGTTTATTCTTTATTCTTAGTGCGGCTTTCTGCCTTGGCGCCTTTGTGGCTATTATTAATTTACTTAACCACTTTTACACTAATCCTCACATCGCTAAACGGACGATCATTCTTATCCTTCGGTTGCGAACCAATTACGTCAACAACTTCCATTCCATCAACCACTTCTCCGAAAACTGTATAGCCTCCATCAAGAAAAGGACTTCCTCCAAATGTAGTATACACTTTGCGCTGTTCAGTAGTAAATATGCGATGAGGCGTAAGTGCAAATTCCGCTTCAATCATTGGATTCACAATAGCGGAATAAAATTGCAAACTGTCGTTGTTGCGAGTTGTCATTGCGCGTTGTTGAGCGCGAATGAACGAAGCCTTGAGCAAAGCATTTTCCGGTCGGTTGATGATGCCGTCGAAAATTTTCTGTTTGATCGGTCCGTCTATTCTTTGTTTAATCAAAGCATCAAGCGCGCTATCTGTGAAAACGGATCCTTCAACGATATAGAATTGGCAACCCGACGATTCGTGATTTGGATTAATATCATCACCTTGTCGAGCAGCACATAATGCTCCGCGCTTGTGAAATAAATTCGGATGTATTTCTGCAGGAAGCGTGTAACCAACATCTCCGTTGCCGAGAATAGCCCGCGGCTTTGCTTTCTTTGAATCAGGATCGCCACCCTGAATCATGAATTGCTTGATTACGCGGTGAAATAATGTGCTATCGAGCGTGTGATTATTGACCAGCTTCAAAAAGTTGTCGCGATGCTTCGGAGTTTCGTCATAAAGTACAATTTTTATGTCCCCGAAATCTGTGTGAATCAGCACTTTAGATCGTTTATCAGCTCCTGCATAGGAAGTGAAGAGAAGCACCACAAATGGGAGTGCGATTAGCGACAATATCCTACGGCTCATGTTGAAAACTTTTTTATATTTGTAAGACTGCAAAGGTAGTTAATCGGCTACTTTGCAGCAAACCCGCATATAAAGCCGCCGGCAAAGGCAATAATATGAACAGATTAGTCGCAAAATTCTCAGGATTACTGGTTCTTCTGCTAATGGTGACTGCGTCGGTGACGATCATCAGTTGCAATAAAAACAAGGAGTGCAAGGCTGTAATTACTGTGCTTGCTCCTGTAACCAGCGCGCCAATGGTCGGAGCGAGTGTAATGGTTCAACAGGGTGATGTAGATTTGACAACTTCAACAGATGGTTCCGGAACTGCCAACTTCGAAACCGACCTTCCTATGATTCTTGATATTTATGTAAATGGCCAACCAACTGGTCGCGTTGCTCGCTTCGAAGAAGGAAAAACAGACAACGTTACAGTTCAGATGTAAACTAAAATATTTTGAGTGAGAGCCCTGATCTTCGGATCGGGGCTTTTTTTTGTCGACCTCGGCTCCGCTCGGTCTGACAAGTTCCTTCGATCATTAGTTGGATCGCAAGATCCAAAGCCATACTCGAATTGTTTTTTGATAACTATTGTCAGACCGAGCGGAGCCGAGGTGATACATCAACTGATCAGCCCCTGCTTGCGAAAATATCCAATGATCGCTTCCTGCATAAATCTGTTTTGATCCATCGGCTTCATGTGCGGCATGGCTCCAGTTGCTTCCCAATGCGGCCAATTGTCTTCATCTCTTCCTTTGTAGATGTAATACCCGAACGGTTCGAGTAAGGTGCAAATAGCAATATGAATCACGTCTACTTTTTGCTCCTTCTCCAGTTTCTGAAAACCATGCCCGAGTTCTTGCACACCGATGATGAAGAGAATGGCTTGCAGGTCGAGATCGCCACCAAACATGGGCTCGAGCGCAATCTTAATTTCTTTCCAGGCTTGAATGGCTTCTTCGCGACGCATGGGGTAAAGATAGACAGGAGTTCTGTTTGCGCTCGCCCCCT
>CAZBYM010000073.1:5510-12079 GCA_964495745.1 uncultured Chryseobacterium sp.
TGGCAGTTCCCCCTTCGGGGGTTAGGGGGCGCGGGTTGCCATTCTGTGAACTCCGATCAAAATCTATCTTTGCCTTATGAACTTCATTGACATACTTATTCTCATTCCTGTCCTCTGGGGATTTTGGCGTGGCTTCATGAAAGGTGTAATCATGGAGGTGGCAACACTCGTGGCGTTTTTCCTTGGCGTTTGGGGTGGAATGAAATTATCAGATGTGGTTGCAGGATGGATTCACGATTGGACGAATTCTGAATCTCCGTACGTTCCTTTGATTGCATTTGCGATTGTATTTGTCGGAATTCTCATTGGTGTTTTCGCAATTGCAAAATTTATCGAGAAGTCGATGGAGAAATCTGCGCTGAGTATTTTTAATAAAATTCTTGGTGGAATTTTCGGATGCTTCAAATTTCTGCTCATTCTCAGTGTGATCTTTTTTGTAATCGATGCAGTAGAAAAAAGCGTGACCGTTATTCCTCCAAACGTGAAGAACAACTCGCTTTTGTATCATCCGGTTGCATCTGTAGCGCCAAAAGTTATTCCTGGTTTGCGCGACAGTGATCTTGGAAAAATGATTCCGAAGAAAGAAGATGTGGAAGTTGATGTTGATGTGAATGTGAAAGAGTGATTGTCAGATTGAGTGTTTTTGCCTTGTCGCTTCTCGATACCCCCTCATTCTTCGGGCACTCGAAGTGACAAGGTAAAAATGTACCGAAATCTGACAATCACTTCAACTTAAACGAATCCAGAAATTTATAGATAAGCGAGTTATCCAGAAACTCATTGGCGGTAATTACGACCAGCGTGTAAATGTGTCGGCCCTTCACAAATTTTCTCATCGTCAATACACCTGCATTTTGCGCGAGAAAAATTTTGTATTCACGTCCTTCAACAACACCGCTCTTCACAACCTTGCCACTGTCGGCGACAATTGCGCCCATCGACCACGCATAAATTTCTACATCCTTGAGCAACATTTCATCAAGGAATTCGCCCATCAACTCTGCAGAATCCGGTAGCGAGTAAAGCGACACTGCATAATAAATATTTGAATCAATTCCTCCTTCGATAGGCTGATAATACAATTTTGCTCCAGCAGCATCGCCAACCATTGTAGCGGTATCTTTCGGTTCTCCAGGAAACTCAATCGTGAATTCTTCACCGTCGACAACACGCCAGCCGCCGGAAGCGCACGCGCAAAACAATGTCAACGTGAAGAGAAAAATTACTTTTTTCATCGATCTGAATTTTTGATTTTTGAATGTGGATTTTTGTGGGCATCAAAAATCCACATTCAAAAATTCACAATCAACACTTATTTATCGCATCAATTCCCGGCAACGACCCGGCTTCAATGTATTCCAGAAGCGCGCCTCCTCCTGTAGAAACGTAACTCACTTTGTCCGCAAAATTGTATTTGTTGATTGCCGCAACAGAATCTCCTCCGCCAATCAATGAGTAAGCTCCATTTTTTGTCGCCGCAACGATTGCATCCGCAACTGATTTTGTCCCGCTGGCAAAATTCTCCATTTCGAAAACGCCCATCGGTCCGTTCCAAAGAAGTGTTTTGGAATTTGCTATCACTTTCGAATATATTTTTTCTGTCTCCGGTCCAATATCAAGGCCCATCCATCCATCTGGAATATTGCGAACGTCACAAGTTTTGATGTTCGCATCATTCGCAAACTTATCTGCACAAACTGCATCTATGGGAATGTAAATATTTACTCCTCGTTTTTTCGCAGTTTCCAGAATGTTGATTGCATTCGGCAAGCGATCTTCTTCCACCAGTGAATTTCCAACTTTTCCCTCTTGTGCTTTCACGAAAGTAAATGCCATTCCACCCCCGATAATAATGTTGTCGGCTTTATTAATCAGTTGCTCGAGTATCAGAATTTTATCCGAAACTTTCGCACCACCCATAATCGCCGTAAAAGGTTTTTGCGAATCATGTAGAACTTTATTCACGCTTGTAATTTCTCCGCTCATGACAAATCCGAAACATTTATTCTCTGGGAAAAATTTTGCGATTACTGCGGTTGAAGCATGCGCACGATGGGCAGTTCCAAACGCATCATTGACATAATAATTTCCCAGCTTAGCGAGTTCGGCTGCAAATGATTCGTCACCTTTTTCTTCTTGTTTGTGAAAACGAAGATTCTCTAACAACAGCACTTCGCCGGAATTCAATTTAGCGACAGCCTCTTGAGCAACGGGGCCAACACAATCTGATGCAAAAATTACATGCACACCGCCCAGCAATTCGCTCAGGTGGTGTGTAAGATGTTTGAGCGAGTATTTTTCAGTCGGCCCTTCTTTTGGTCTACCCAAATGCGACATCAAAACACATGATCCGCCGTCATCTAGAATTTTCTTTAGAGTTGGAATGGCGGCACGCATGCGTGTATCATCAGTAATCGTGTAGGATGAATCGAGCGGCACATTAAAATCGACGCGTACAAGCGCTTTTTTCCCTGCGAAATTTATGTCATCAACTGTTTTCATAGCAAGAATAAATCTGGTGGGCAAAGATAAGGATTAGGGGAATGGAGAATTAAGGGATTCTGGTAACACGGAAAAAGGAACTTGAGGATGATTTGGCAGCCTCAATCCATGAATCTCCTTATTCCCAATTCCTCTTGCATGTGATTTCTAATGGCACTAGCTTAGCACTGGCAAACCAATTAAACCCACAATGAAAAAAGCGATACTTATTCTTGTTCTGTTTATTTCTGCGCTTGGATCAAAAGCCCAGCAAATAGACTCTATTGTGATGATTCCGGCGATGCCGGACGCAAATGATCCGATTACATTCTACATATATCTATCATTCCCGCAGGGATCTTGTGCTGATGTTGCAACCGTTTTTACATCGGGTAACGATATCTATGGCTACGGTTTTCACTGCATGGGTAATGCTATGTTTATTTGCAACGACGTCGATACAGTTTCTTCGGCGCCACTTGCAGCAGGCAATTACAATTTTTATTTCACGCTGGATGCAGGGTACGGTCCTCCTGGTAATTGTTCCGCAGGATTTCAGCCGTACGACGTCGATACCGTTCCATTTGCTGTCACAACAATATTGGATGTGCCCGTTGAACAATCTCCGATGATCACACTGTTTCCAAATCCGGCTTCTGATCATCTCAAGGTTATCATTTCAGGAGGAACAATTGCTAAAATGCAAGTGATGAATCTACTTGGAGAAGAAGTCTTCGCTTCTCAGCCCAACGCAACTTCTGCCGAAATTCCGGTTATCATACTTGCAGAAGGATTGTATGTCTGTCGTGTTACTGATGCTTTCGAAAACGTGTATTTGCGACAAGTCGAGATAGTGCGGTAAATACACACAGAACAATTGGCGAACATATTCGTGAGATTACTTACAGGGCTAAATATTTCTCCTTTCTCCCGTCTTCTGAAAGGTGTGTATACTATCTTAGTCGAACTAAACCAAACCCAAACCCATCATGATGCGCGCTTTTTTTATCACCGCTTGCGTCCTTACCTTGATTTACATTGTTGCCGCTTTTGGCATCGTATCTCAAGTTAGCTCTGCACGCAATATGGCATTCTACGAAATGCTGAACGATTATTCATCCGATAGCTATACGTATGACGACTATTCGTACGATTCCGGATATTCCGATATGTACGAAGATGAAGCAGAGAGCGGAACGCGTCTTGGCGGCATAATCAGCGTGGTGTTTATGTTGATCTCGGCGGTCATATTCATGCTCGCGTTAATGAAAATCAAAACGAAAACAATGAAAGTGATGTCCATCATCGGACTGTCTATTTCGGGATTGTTTTTACTCTGGGGCTTCCTGCCTATGACATCGCCAAGTGGAGTTTCGTTCGACGAAGTTGGTCCTGCGTTCGGATTGGCAGGCATTGCAATTCTCGCGTTTAATATTGTTGGAACAATACACGCGTTTAAGACGAACTCTTAGCGTTCTTATCACTATTTTCGCAGCGTGTATTTTCGCGACATTATAGGGCAGAATGCGACGATAAAACGTCTTATCAACGGTGTAAAAGAAAACCGTATTTCGCACGCGCAACTTTTCTTTAGTGCAGAAGGCTGCGGTTCTTTGCCTATTGCAATGGCGTATGCGAGGTATGTGCATTGCACGAACAGAAATGACAATGATTCGTGCGGCACTTGTTCCTCTTGCCAGAAGCACGATAAGATTGTTCATCCCGATCTTCATCTTGTGTATCCGATTGCACTTTCCAAAGAATTGCGGGTAAGTACGAAAGTGATAAAGGAATTTCGTGCTGCATTTTTGGAGAATCCTTATCTCACACTCAATGAATGGTTTTTGCAAATTGAAGGAGACAACAAACAGCCGGTGATTGCGGTAGATGAAAGTGTCGAGATTTTGAAAAAACTTTCGCTCACCACTTTCGAAGCGGAATACAAAATCATGATTATCTGGATGGCAGAAAAAATGAATCCGCAAGCGTCGAATAAGGTTTTGAAAATTCTTGAAGAGCCACCCGATAAAACCCTGTTCCTTCTTGTTACAGAAAACGAAGACGAGCTACTTCGAACAATTGTATCGCGGACGCAGTTAGTGAAAATCCCACGCATAACCGACGAAGAGTTGAAGAATGCACTGATGTCGCGACACAGTATAAGTGCTGAAATCGCAACAGGAATTGTTTTTCAATCTGATGGAAATTATAGCGCTGCCAAACATTTGATCGAGAAAGATGAGCAGGCTGTTTTTAATCTCCAGGTTTTTCAAAAGTGGATGCGCGCCTGCTTGAAGTTTGATGTAGTAAAAGTGATGGAATCGGTTGATGATTTCGCAACAGCAGGGCGCGAACGTCAAAAACAATTTCTGAGTTATGGTCTTGAAATGATCCGTGAGAGTCTTCTCGTCAATTATGCTGACGCATCGATGATTCGCATCGCGGGTGAAGAAAAAAGCTTTGTTGTTAAGTTTGCCCCGTTCGTTCATGCGGCAAATGCGCAACGTTTCATGTACGAAGTAAATCTTGCTATTCAGCATATAGAGCGAAATGCTTCCGCGAAAATCGTGTTTCTTGACTTATCCTTCAAAGCCAATGATTTGCTCCGGATGCCCAATCCTGATGCAATAAATCAACCCGGTGCAGGCGTAAAATCCTGATTATCCACAGGTAAGCGTTTACAAGTAGGCACCAATAGCCCGGCAATAAACTGTATTTTTGCCTTTAACCTAATCAGAAACGACTATGGCTTGCGGTGGATGTTCGAGTGGAAGAGGGTGCGGCACAGCGACTGCGGGTAAAACCGAAGCGGGCGCAGGTGGAAGCTCATGTTCGTCGGGAGGGTGCAACAAAATGAACGTATTCGACTGGTTGTCGGATATGCAATTGCCTCCAGGTCAGAAACCGTTTGATGTAGTTGAAGTCCGGTTCAAAAACAATCGCAAAGAATTTTTCAGAAACGTAAACGAACTCGCTCTTGGAACGGGAGACGTAATTGCGGTTGAATCTTCTCCTGGTCATGATATGGGGACTGTTTCACTCGCCGGCGAATTAGTGAAATCGCAACTTAAGCGCAGAAACGTGAAAGCGGATGATCCTGCGATGAAGAAAGTGTATCGCAAAGCGAAGCAGAACGATATTGATAAATGGATTGAATCGCAGAATCTGGAAAAAGGAACGCTGGTAAAAGCAAGGGAATTTGCCTTGCGTCTCGGATTGCAAATGAAAATCGGCGATGTAGAATATCAAGGCGACAAAACAAAAGCCGTTTTCTATTATACAGCAGAGGATCGTGTCGATTTTCGTGAGTTGATAAAAGTGATGGCCGAAGAATTTCGTGTGCGGATTGAAATGCGTCAGATTGGCGCACGACAAGAAGCTGCACGTTTAGGAGGAATCGGTTCTTGCGGACGTGAATTGTGTTGCAGTACATGGCTTACCGATTTCCGTTCAGTCACAACTTCTGCTGCGCGTTACCAACAACTTTCTTTGAATCCATTAAAGCTTGCAGGGCAATGTGGAAAACTGAAATGTTGCTTGAATTACGAATTGGATTCTTATCTCGATGCGCTCAAAGGTTTTCCTGAAGCAATTGATATTGAAACGTTGAAAGGAAAAGCGCGCCATCAGAAAACAGATATTTTCAAAGGAGTAATGTTCTATACTTACGCTGATGAGCCCGATCAATTTATCGCAGTTCCAAATTATCGTGCGAAAGAATTGATTGAAATGAACAAGCGTGGGGAAAAAGCAGATGTGCTAGTTGTTGTTCAGAAAAAAGAAGCAGTAGAAAAATTGCCTGATTTCGAGAACGTGGTTGGTCAGGATAGCTTGACACGATTTGATAAGCAGAAGACGGGAAGAAATAAGAAGAAGAAAAGCAGGCCTCAGGGATCAGACCTCAGACCTCAGGGCGGAGAGAAGAGACCTCAGACCTCAGAAAACAGACCACAGAATCGTCCGCCTCAAAATAGAGGTCCGCAACAAAATCGTCCTCCACAAGAAAACAAAGGGCCACAACAAAATCGTCCTCCGCAGCAAAATAAAGGACCTCAGCAAAATCGTCCGCCTCAACCACCGAATCCGAA
>CAZBYM010000074.1:0-12048 GCA_964495745.1 uncultured Chryseobacterium sp.
CTGGAATTTTCAAATAGGAAATTGAAGGCTTCCAGAAAAATGTAACGTGATCAATATCGGAGAATTTTATTCCACCGTATTCGAGACAAGCTTTGATCGAAGCTTCGGGAACTCCACCGTAGTGTTTTTTACGGTTGATTCGTTCTTCTTCGCAAGCAAAAACAACTTTGTTGTCAATCACAAGCGAAGCCGCTGAGTCATGACCATATGCATTGAAACCGAGAATATTCATACTAAAACTCCATTCGTTTGTTTGCGAATAGAAGTAGGTCCTATTCGATTGGGGAAATGGAGCGTGAAAATAGGGAAAAATGGGGATTTACTCTCTAGAAGCGTGATTGGCGCCCCAGCGTATCCTAAATCGTGTCAATCTTGAAACTTACACTTGCTTTCAAAGCACTAAAAACACGCAAAACCGTTTCCAAAGTGATATTCCCTGCATTGGTTTCGAGCTTGGAAATCTGGGCTTTTTGCACGCCAATCAGGTCTCCAAGTTCTTCTTGGGTGAGTTTGCGTTGCTTGCGAAGTTGTTTTATCATAAAAGCAACATTCGCGAGCTGTAATTCAAATTCGTACTGTTCACGAGTTGCGCTTCCTCGTTTACCGATGAAGCGATCAACCATTTCAGCATGTGTTGCTGATTTCTTCCGTGTAACTTTAGTCATATTCGCCATTTAGATATCGATGTCTTATTGTTGCAGCTCTGAGCAATTCTTTTGGATGTACTTTATCTGTTTTCTTAATAAATCCATGAGTCGTGATGACAAGTGTGTTTTGAGAATCTCTTTTGTCCCAAAATGCGATTAATCTATATTGTATTCTCTTGTGTTCAGTTCGGAATTCCCAAAAATGCGAATCCAGTTTTTTTAGTAGCCGAGGATCTCTCCCATTCATTGCATTGTTAATGTTGAAGAATATTTTCTTTCTCGCACTTAAATCAACTTCTTCAAAAAACAAATCTACTTCCGGCAAATAAACTACGCTAAACTTCAAATTACTCATCACAAAGATATAAAAGTATCGTTAAAAGGAAACTATAAAAAACGCTAAAAAACAATTTTTATTTCGCAAAAGTCTGTTTCCGATCCGTCTTGCAGTAGAGCCTTTACCCGATATGTGTATGTATTGCCGGGATAAAGTTGATTGTCGATATAGCTACTTGTGTTTCCACTTAAAGTTTTGAACGAACGAACCGCTTCACCTTCTTTGCCTTTGTAAATAATAAACCGATCTACAGCTGATGATGGCAAATCCCATTTCAACGTGATTATTCTTTTTTCAAGATCGGCTACCGCATTGAAGTTTTTAAGTGCAGGACGAATCCGTGGAGAATAGTTGAGAATAGGAAATGTTAGCTTGCTTGAGTTGTTTGAACTGTCATTTATGATCAAAAAATAGGTGTAATTCGTTCCGGGCTCTACGTTGTGATCAACGAATGTTGAAGCTGTATCACTCTGAGGAAAAGTGTCCGGCAGGACATTACTCTTGGTAGAATGGCGCACAATATATTTCACAGCTACATCATTGCTCGAACTATTAATCCACGATAATACAATACTGCTGTCGGTGTGATAAATTGCCTTTCCAAGCGGAGTTGCAGGCGCAATTTTGTCTGGACGTTGCAATTTCGCTGGAGTGGAAAAATCGGAATTGTTCCAAACGCGATCGACGCTCCGAACGGAATAGTAAACATCACGCGTGAGCGTATTCAAGGTGATCGTATCAGCGAAATTTGTTTCATGAATTACGCTATCGGTGATCTCAACGAATTCTTCGCGCAATGTATTGCAACGAAAAACTCGATAGCCTTTCAGGTCCTTAGATGTAACAGCATTCCATGTTAATCGTACAATTCCTGACGTATCGATTTTTCCTGAAATATTTTCCGGAATTGCTGGCGGATCATTGTCTTGCAATTGAGCCAGTAGTGGAAATGAAAAAGCGGTATCGCCATCTACACTAATCGCAGCGAGCATGTAGTAATTCGTAAAGCGTGCTGAAGTATCAGTAAACGACTTTACTTCACCGGCAAGAAGTTGCTTGTTTACGACTTGATACGATCCATTTACTTTTTCATTTCGCAGCACACAAACCCCTTTCAAATTTGATTTATCAACTAGTGATGGAATTGTCCAATTGATGATGATGCATTTATTGTCGGGCGAATAGATTGTATCTGGTATTGGATATGCATTCCATTCTTCTTTTCCTTTTCCTCGGACTATAGCAGACGGCGGACCTTGCAACCCGAAGTATGAATATCCTCGAATCCGATACCAATACAATTTTTCATTTTGTGGAATGGAATCTTCAAAAGCTAATTCGTGTTTTTCTGTTTCGAATTGCGATTTCACGAATGACAGAACGTCTTTGTTGATTCGAACGAAATGAATACTGTCTTCGGATCTTTCGATAATGTAGCCGGAATAATATTCACGCGTGTTAGTTACATCGAAAGTAATTCGCACAGTTTTATTGCGGAAATGTCCTGAGGTGTTCTCGACAGGATCGAGCACTGAAAGTTTTTCGTCTGCAACAACAATTCCCGGAGTCTGCCCCTTTCCGCTTATTGCCGAAACAAATTCGATCCTGTATATATATTTCTCTCCTTTCTTCGCGGCATGATCAACGAAAAATAGACCGCAAGCTTTTGCAACAACAATGTGATCGTCACAGACCTTCATTGAAAAACCGTGTAAAATATTTTCTGATTGTTTGCGTTTCTTCGGGTCAGAAATAGTTTTCTGTTTGGAGAAAATTGCAGATGTTACAAATGCTGTTTGTGGAATTGTTTTGGCCAGAAAATTCCACGTTGTATCGCTTTGTTGTAATAAGGCAACGTTAGTTGCAATGACTATTCCTTTTCCAGTCAAATCTTGTCCAGCGAGATCAATGTATTCATCCATTCCAAACCGCGTGATTTTATATCCAACGGAATTCCCGTGCTGCCAGAGTGAATAGGAAGTTGGAACCCAGCGAAGCATGACAGAATCTCCTGCGTGGAAAGAACGCGCGACGATGTCGGTGTTTTGAGAGAAGCCGATTATGGGAAATAGAAATAGCACGATATGGCCGCAGAGGCGCAAAGAACGAGCCGTTTTCGTCATGGCGAGGAACGAAGCGATCTCCCGTCTACGAAGTGGAGATTGCTTCGTTCCGCTTCGCTGCTCTCGCAATGACCGGTTGCTTGGCCTTTGCGCCTTTGCGGTTAATTTTTTTTGCGACATCAGTTTGGTAAAATACTGCATTGATTCCCAACTTGAAACGCACAATCTACATGCCCACTTATTGCACCACCAAGAATATCATAATCGCAACCTACCGCACCTCCAACCCAAGTCGGATTCGGTAATCGTGCTTGAAGAATCGCGGCTGCTGAAAGTGAAAGGATTGTTACGTCGAATTCCTGACTCATAAATTCACCACTGATCCCAACTGTTCCTTGCAAGTACGCATAAATTTGTCCCGTGGAATACCAACCATTTATTCCTACTGTCGAAGATGAATTCTGGCAATGAGCATTGGGTCCGTAATTGAGAACCATTATATCGAACCCCGCGCCTGCTGCGATGTTGTAGTAGACTTCAAAATTGTTTCCGATTTCAAATTCATCTTGACTTCCCATTGCGAATGAAGCACCAAAAGCAACGCCTCCTCCAACATTCAGTGCGTTCTCATCTCGTTGGTCATTAAGTCCATTCGCATTCACTATTGAAGTCACTTGGGATGGTGGAGCCGGCATTGGATCAATCTGTTGTCCTGTTTCAAAATACGCTGTGAAATTTCCTATACCTCCAACAGATAATGTAACACGAGTTTGTGGTCTTCCAATGTGAATATACCATAGTCCGGGTTCGAAGTGCATTGTGGCTTGTCCGCTTCCGGTTACGCCTGGCAAATGAACCTGAGCACCAAGCGCAGCGTGTAATGCATCATTCTGAAAATCGTATTGCATGATCATGGATGCGACAACAGGAATGTTGTTTGGATTTACATTCATGCGCTGATTGATCGTTGTCATGAAAAAAACATTCCCGGTGAATGAAATAAAACTCATTCCTCCATTGCTGTTGAAGGCAACTTCGAGAGCAACATCTCCATTCACAGGGCGTTCACTCGGATACGAACCTAAGGTCACGCCGGCTTTTATTCCTAAGCCTGCATTCGAATCAGGAAAGTATTGCGACGCATTTCCAAATGCATTTTCATACAATTGATTTTCCAGTGGGGTGTTCGTTACGCGCGACATGTGGTAATATATCCCACCCATGAAGCGATAGATCGCCATGTTCCCCATGGGAACGGTGATCGGAACTGCAGCGTCTACATAGAAATACCGCATTCCGTTCACGCGTCCAAACCAAACACTTGCTTGTGCCGGGGCACTCATAATTTGGACAATTGTGAATTGAATGTTCCCGCTAAATCCTTTTCCGTAAATGGGATCGTTTTCATGAAAAATAATGAGACCATTTAGTGAGAATGGCCCGCTTTCAAAATCTAATCCAATGCTGTTTATGCTAACTCCATCGAACTGCATTTTTGGTTTTGTGGCACCAATACCCTCAGCTGGATTTGCAACTGTAGTCGTGATTGTCTTCACATTAAATCCTGCACTTGCTCCAATAGAGAGTGCATTTCCATCTGAAAAATTTACACCAACATTGAATGCGATTGCAGGTTCATTATTCAACAATCCAAACTGCACGGAGTTAATTGTGAAATGAAAGCCGGCGAGTTTGCTGCTATCATGATCATCGGGAACTAGCGCAAAAATTGCACTTCGAAGAATTGGCGCCTCTGCAGCGAGAACCATGTTCTGAAATTCAAGATTCCGCACGCGGGCATTGTTGTTTTGTAAAGAATATTTTCCATTGAGAGTTGCGGTTGGACGAAACTTGCCATTCTGTTTTATGACAGCGATGGCTGAAGTATTGTACAACGTCAGAGTTCCACCGAGTACATTCGCATCAAGGTTGTTCGTAGGAGTAATCGCAAACGCATAATCGAGTTGACCTGTTTGCATGTTTTGTGTGAGCACGCAGGCGTAAGACAAAGAGTCTGTTTCACTGACGGGAAGACGAATGTGACCAGTCATTGTTCCGCCGTTCAGATGATTGGAAACAATGTTTACTCCAATGGAATTGACGGAAAAACCCCAGCCGCTCATACTTCCTTGATTGAGCGAAAACAAATTTGTTCCTGAGAATAATCCTGACACACCGCTTTGATCGATGATCAGGTTTGTAGCCATGATGATTGGGCGCACTCCGTTTTTGGAGAGTTCTTTCGGAAGTTTGACTGTGAAGTTGCGCATATAGAATCCGGTCCACATGAACGGATCTCCATTGTAATTCGACAAATTGTATCCTTGTGGAAAAAGCATGTTAGGCGCATTGGAAAGTTCGCTGAAATCTGCGGTGGCATCTACAACTGTAAAAGAAACACCTTCAATTCCACGAACGCAAAACGGTGCCATCGAGGCCTGAACTACAAAATTGTGAATGTCGTTTGTGTGAATTTGAAATGTGGCACGTACGACTGAGTCTTGTGTTGGAAAATCAGGATCGGGATAAATCATTCCGGGATCGAATTCGAAATAGCCTTTCAGGTTCACTGCCGAAAATCCGTTGCAATCCCATTCTACATAATTGAATCCGTCGGGCTTGAGAACCATTGTAATTTTTGGCCCGAGTGAAATACGATGTTCACTTACAAGCACAAGTTTTGTATTTGGACCGGGCATTATCCCGCGCGGATTAAACGCGATGTTCTGGGCAGAAAAGCAAATTTTCTGTTGTGATCCTGGAAATTCTAAAGCCATGTAAGCCGATAAGTTGGCGCTATTGTTTCGGAATTCTGCACTGTCGACGCAAATAATATAACGCGTTGCCCCGATTTCTTTCACGATTCCAAATGGCAGATTTGATGCGCTATCCGGATTCATATTTCCAACCAGACGATCTTCGGTTTCAACTTTGCTCTGAAGCGACAGGATGTATGTTTGCAGCGGATCAATGACCGAATCATTTTGTGCGTGAATCGTGTTAGAAACGAGAAAAAGGATTCCAATGATAATTCGGATACGCATTGCGCTTTTGTTAATGGGCGCTAAAGAAAAGCAAAAGTGTTGGGGCTAGTCGGTATTAAACGTTTGTAAACGGATAATTTTTACATTACTTTAGTTACCATGAAAATTCGGCTGTCACTAATGCTGCTTGGTGGAGTATTCCTAGTTCTTTACATGTGCTAATGGCGACATGAGTGAACAGGCATGGAAGGTGCTCTTCGTGATATTGGTAAATGAATGATTGATTCTTGTTTCATGATCAAAGCAATATTCCTTTTATCAATGATTTTGAATTCCACATTGCTGACCGGGCAAGATTGTGATTCCGCATTAACAACTGCTCAGCGAGAACATCTTCTTTCGTTGGCAAGAAAATATCCGTTGGGGTTGACTACATCAATTTCTTGTGTTGATGGCGTGTGGAGAAAAAATCTGATTATTGTAAGAGATTCGACGATGTGTGCTGAAGAGTTCGAGGTAGAAAAACGGAAACTCAGGAGAAGATTCTACCACAATGGAGTTAGATGTTCCGGGCGGGAATATTGGCATAGTGTGCAACGTTTTTACAAGAATAGACGGAACGCAATCCGAATCGATACAAAGCACTAACTCCTGATATGTGAAATTTCTCCTGATGGTAGCGCTTAGCCTGTTTTGCTTTCGTGACAACGTGTGTCAGACGCGGTTTCTGTAAACTGAACAATCAGAACGTGACATGCTTACTACGTCCAGATCTAATAAATAAATTTCATCCGGGCAGGAGAAGGATGGAGCACCTGGTCTTGCCCGGATTGGTTGTTCGCACATTCGTGTTCGCTGCATTCTGTGCCACGAAATCTAAATCAATCAAAGCAATTGGAAGGATCTTCGCAATCAAGGTTGCTTTTTTTGCAAGCAGAATACTTCACGGTTTTAATCAGCAAACCGGATTCATTGTAATATTCCCATGTGCCACACGGACACTCGATTCCAGCTTCATATGCTGTTACCATTCGCTTGATCAATTGCGGTTTTTTATTCGGGTAATACTCAGTTGTAGTCATGATCGTGCGTGTATCATGACAGCCGTATGCGCTATCCGGCAGGAAATGGTCAAATTCAGTTTTCGATAACAATATGCCGGTGGAATCATAGTGTAGTTCTTCTCCGACGGCATTTCCACATCCAAATGAAGTTCCTTGTTGCCGTTTTTCTTTTAATTGTCCGTTCATATAATATTCATAATGCACAGCGTCAAAATCGGCAGACGGACCGGCAACGACATGTCGGATCGCGCCATTCGGATAATAGAATGTATCGCTTTGACGTTCGTAGACAGAACGACTCAAAACTGTATCATTTGAGCGAATTTCAACAATGAGGTTGCCTCCAACTTCATAAACGGTATCGAAATAGTGATCTTCAATTCTAACGGTGGCTGCAGTGTCGGCGACTGAATCGGCATTTGCTGCATCTTGAGGAGTACTACTGCAGGAAGCGGCGAAGATTGCTGGAATAATAATGGCAAGAATATTTTTCATTTTTGGAATTAAATAGTATTCAATCACATTTGCTCGCAATCAGTCTTCCCATCGCCGCATTTCTTGTATTTCACGGTGCGGATAAGCTTGCCTATCGTGTCATAATATTTCCACGTCCCGCATGGACAATAGCCTAAACCTTCGTAATGGACATCGGCTTGCGTGACTGAATCGAGCTTGCCATTTGGATAATAGTACTTTGTCGTTACGGTTCCGCAAATTTTCAAATGACCATGCGTATCGTCTGGAAGGTAATCCTTATTGTAAGTTTCAATTAACAATCTTCCCAATGAATCGTAAATCACTTCCAGTCCATCAGTTCCACCTAAACCGTCATGATCGTATAGTGTATACTCCCTTCGAAGGAGTTTATCATGATCGTATACGTAATACTTTTCTTCGTAATCGCGGAATCCACGTTTGGTTATGGTTTCAATGCAGCCATCCCCATAAAATGTAGTGTCTGCGTCTGCTTTGTTATAATCGAGCGAGCGAACGAGGGTGTCATTTCTGTACAATTGAATTTCCGCATCGCCGTATACCGAGAAGGAGAAAATGGTATCATAATGAACTTTCGGAGTTGCAACAACATTAACTGAGTCAACGGAAAAAGAATCAGCAGGTGAATTCCGAGAATCCCCGCAGGAGAAGACCGCAACTATGATCGCAGTAAACAGTAACCGGTTATGCACAGTGGAAGTTAAGAATTTTCTTTACGCTTCATACGAACGTGATACACTATACCTGCACTCATTCCCAGTGCATAGACCTCAAAGCCTGCCCGACGCCGAAGGCACGCGGGGTCTATATGCCTTGCAGGTCTAAACGCGATTTCTGAGTGATACAATCACACTAAATAGGATCATGGAACCTAAAATTAGGGAGGCTAAAATCAGCGTGGCATAATAATTCACATCCTCACTTTCTCTTTGAATACGATTAAACACAATTGCGTAGGTATGTATAGCGACACCGATAGCACCTCCTACAATACAATATTTCAGGCATTTAAAATAAGTGAGACCGGGTCTTATTCCACGTAATGAAATAAAGACAAGCAAGGCGACAATTGCAGCAGCACTCATAAAAAAAAGAAGTAGGATCACAATAATGAGTGGACCCATTTCCGAAATTTTCTCTTGTGGCTGTTGAGATATCTGGATTAACAACGCCATAGGTCTAGTTATAAGTGAAACCATTTGAAAGCGTATTTGAAGTAACAGTTACACCCCGGATTTTACCCTTACTACAACATTTATTTGACTGGCTGATGTTTGAGCAGGAGGTGTACATGAAATTGCAGTACCTGTTACAACTGAAACATTTGTAGCGTTAATTCCACCAAATTGTATTTCCACTTCGACTTTGTAGTTAACCTCGGCATGTTCTGTGATAGGTTTCATGTGCTGAAGATTGGAGTGTTAAAGTTAAAACGATTTGGACTGAATGAAATTTTCCTTCAGCGTAATTATCGGGATCAAACGCCCGCCTGACCGGACGGGCAGGTTTGTAAACGGATAATCAGAGAAAATGGCGGAAATTGAACGTATACTATATGTCGCGCGCACGCATAGACCTCAAAGCCTGCCCGACGCCGAAGGCAGGCGGGGTCTATATGCCTTGCAGGTCTAAACACTATTAACCTATATCTTTGTTCATGCGCCGATTTCTCTTCTCAGCCCTGATCTTCATTTTCGTCTCCACTTCAGCGCAAAACTCTCCCCAACTAAACGTCTATCAGTACTTCGGTACCGACAGCCTCACCAAAACAATCGCCAAAACCATTACGTACAATGCCCGCGGACAAATTGCAACGGAACAATACATCAATTGGAAAACTCCTGCGCAGGAAGGCTGTGACGATGGAACATATTCTTATTTCTACAATGATACTTTTCTCATCAAACGATATTACGGAAGTGCGGATGGCGACAGTTCCCGAACGGAATATACTTACGATGCAAATGGAAAACTGATCCGGCAATCGCACTTCGAGTTGAAAGCAGTTGGGAATACTGGTGGATATATCCGTCCAGGTGATGGGGGCAACACAAATTCAATGGGAAGACGTTGGGAACAAACAAGCGAAGTGAATTTCACCTATGATTCAAAAGGAAGAAAAATTCTCTATGATGCAACGCGCCTCCATTATTCACCGCAGAATATGTACAAATGGGAGTACGACGATCAGAATCGTGTAACTGTGCAGTTGTCATATTCGCGCGGAAGACTTACGTGGCGGGAAGATTATCAGTACTTCGATTGGGGCTACCGTTATTGGAGAATCTGGTATGACGAGGAAGGTAGTCCACGACATGAAAGCGATGAAAGTCATTATTGGCCCTTGTATTTTTATTCATGCAAACTGGATAAGTCGGGTCGACTTATTGAAGAAAAAATAACAGATGAGAAAGAGAATTCTTTTGGCCGTACAGTTACGAGTTACAACAAGGAAGGGAAAATTTTGAAAACGATTAATTACAATGCAAAGGATGAGCAGAGTGTCACCCATTTATTTGTTTATGTAAAATAGTAATTATGAAGAATGTTTTAAAAAAACTCGGACTATTCCTCCTCATTGCTTTAGTCGTATTGCAATTCTTTCGTCCTGATGGAAACGCAAATCCTGTTGTTGCCGCAAACCAACTGAACAGCAAGTTTCCACTCTCGCCGGATGTGAAAACAATTCTTACAACTTCCTGCTTCGATTGCCACAGCAACAACAGCGCTCCAATGTGGTATATGCAAATTCAACCGGTTGGAATGTGGATTGATCATCACATTGAAGAAGCAAAGGGCGAATTGAATTTCGATGAATTCGGCACTTACAGTTTACGCCGCCAGTACCACAAGTTCGAGGAGATTGAGGAAATGTTAACGGAAGATGAAATGCCGTTGACTTCTTATACGATCATTCACGGGGACGCTTCACTGAGTGATGCTCAAAAGAAAACGCTGGTCGACTGGACGAAAGCCATGCGCGATACAATGGAGGCGCACTATCCAATGGATTCGCTTATAAGAAAAAAATAATTGTCAATTGGCGATTTTCAATTTTCCACATGTGCAGAAGTTGATGATCACTAAACTGATAATGGAAAATTGAGAATTGAAAATGGAGGGAGTCACTTCACTCTTTTCATTCTCCCGACCTGGTATCCTGTAAACTGATACACTTTCACTTCAGGAGATTCTTCAGTTTTCTTTCCGGTTGTAATTCCTGGCTTCTCAGGAAACGAATAAAGTTCCATCATCATTTCTCCTTTCTCAATCCAATAAGAAATCATGATTGAACTTCCCATAACAACGAAGAGCGTGGAAACTTTATTTCCTGTTGCGTACATATCAATAATAATTCCATTCTGTTCGTCAATGGCCCAATGTCCTTTTGAACTGTCAATCGCAACTAGTTTGTAAGGACGAATATCCTGATTGCTGTCGCCATACGTAATTACCCAATTGTACTTTCCGGCGGTATCAGTTTTCGTAACATCGAGTCCTACGCTGATGGTCATCGTTTTTTTTGAGCCGGAATAAATCTCAAGCGAACCTTTCCAATGACCGAGAAATGTGGTTGGAAAACTTTGAGCATTAACGAATCCCAAAGGGAAAATCAGTACGAAAAGGAAAAGTGTTATTCTCATTTTATCTTACAATCAACACGCGTTTGGTTTCAACAGATTCATAAGCGTTGATGCAAATGGAATAAGCACCTTCGGAAGAAGAAGACAAATCAAGATGAAGCGTAGTTGTGCCACTCCGAAAAACAACCGGAGTTCCAACTAATCGTCCCTGCAAATCATACACACTCACCATCGCATCGAAGCGCACATCGCTTCTGTTGAGCGTGAAAATTCCATTTGAAGATGGAGAGGGAAATATGTTGTACTGCGAAAATTCGCCACGATCATTTATTCCATCAATACCGTCGGGAGTAAGGAAGCCCATGCGCATATTATTCATCACCCAAATCATTCGTGTGCATTGTCCTTGCGTAAAAAATACCATGCTCGTGTCGTTGACATATGACATGAAATTCATCCACATAATTCCTGGTGCAGTTAGCTGACAAGAATCAAGAATGATTTCTCCTGGCGCATGACCACCATAAACATTCGTTCCCCATTGCGATGGCGTATCAGGAATACTATCGTTATCGCCACAAGTCATGAAGTCATCAATGTGTCGCAAGCCAAGCCAATGAGCAATTTCATGTGTACCTGCACGGCCTTGATCATACGGTGCGCTTGCATAGGTTCCTCTTCCAACAACACGATAATCAATACACATTCCATCTGAGGCAGCGGGTCCGCCAGGGAATTGCGCATAAGCGAGATATCCTGTTGGTCCCGTTAAATTTCCAACCCAAATATTGAGGTAGGAAGTATCGGGCCATGCGGGCAAACCTCCATTGGCGGCATTGTTCCAATTCTGCACAGTGCCGGTGTAAGATTGACG
>CAZBYM010000075.1:0-11947 GCA_964495745.1 uncultured Chryseobacterium sp.
TCCTGACTTCAGCATGGTCGCAAAACATGCCGACCAATGGATTCCAGTTCACGCAGGTTCTGATGGAGCATTCTGGATGGCAGTTACTCATGTTATTCTGAAAGAATTCCACGCCGACAGACAAGTTCCATATTTCATCGATTATGTGAAGCGCTATACCGATTGTCCATTCTTAGTTGAATTGGAAAAACAAGGCGAGCACTATCACCCAATGAAATTAGTTCGCGCAAATCGCATCTCCAATTATAAAGATGTTGAGAATGGCGATTGGAAATTCCTGAACATCGACACCAAGACTGGAAAACTCGTTATGCCAAAGGGCACGATGGGTCAGCGTTGGGATAAGGGCAAGATTGGAAATTGGAATCTGAAATTTGAAGATGGAGAAACCAATCAGGAATTTGATCCGACATTAACACTGCTGGGAAAAAGTGACGACGTTTTACAAGTAGAGTTTACAGAATTCGGACTCGGAAAGAAAGCGGTTCGCGGAGTTCCTGTAAAATATATTGAGACTGTTGACGGTAAGAAAATTCCTACTGTTACAGTTTACGATTTGACAATGGGTCAATATGGTGTCGGTCGCGGATTAGCAGGAGAATATCCAAAAGATTACGACGACAAAAATCAAGCCTACACTCCGGCATGGCAGGAAATTTTCACTGGAATTTCAAAAGACACAGTTCTTCAACTTGCACGTGAGTGGGGAAGCACTGCTGAAATCACCAAAGGAAAATGTATGGTGATTGTTGGTGCTGCGATTTGCCACTGGTTCCACAACAACTTAATGTATCGCTCTGCAATCATGACGCAGATGTTGACAGGATGCAATGGTGTCAACGGTGGCGGAATGAATCACTACGTTGGTCAGGAGAAACTTGCGCCAGTTGATGCCTGGGGAACTATCATGGCAGCGAAAGATTGGCAAGGTGCGAACCGTTTGCAACAAGCTCCGATCTGGCACTACATGAATTCTGATCAGTGGAGATACGATGGCAACCAGGCAGAATACAACAGCATTCCGGAAGGAAGTAAGTTGGGCAATATGCATACTGCCGATTGGGTTGCAATGGCTGTTCGCAACGGATGGATGCCTTTCTATCCACAATATGACAAGAGCAATCTCACGATCGCAACTGATGCACAAGCAGCAGGAGCGAAGACTGATGATGAAATCAGAAACTACGTTGTAGAAAAACTGAAGTCGAGAGAACTCAAATACTCCTGCGCAGATCCTGATAACGAAATCAACTTCCCTAGAAACTGGTTTATCTGGAGGGGAAATGCGTTGATGGCAAGTGCGAAAGGTCACGAGTATATGCTCGATCACTATTTGGGAACTCACTCCAATAAAATTGCAGATGAAGTTGCACAGGATAAGGTAACGGAAATTTTGTGGAGAGAAGCTCCAAAAGGAAAGATGGATCTCATTGTAGATATCAACTTCCGTATGGATACTTCGGCATTGTATTCGGATATCGTTCTTCCAACTGCATCATGGTATGAGAAAGCAGATATCAACTCAACGGATATGCACTCATTCATTCACCCGCTTTCAGCTGCAGTAGCACCGGTGTGGGAATCGAAGAGTGACTGGCAGATTTTCCAATTGCTTGCGAAAACCGTAAGTGAAATGGCGAAAGGATACATGCCGGATACCGTGAAGGATGTAGTGAATGTTCCGTTGTCTCACGATAGTGTTGACGAAATCTCGCAGCCAAAACTTCAGGATTGGTACAAGGGAGAATGCGAGCCGATTCCCGGAAAAACAATGCACAAGATTGCAATTGTAGAGAGGAACTACACTCAGATTTACGACAAATACATCGCGCTTGGACCAAACATGAACACGAATCCAATTGGGGCTCACGGTGTGAATTTCATGGCGGATGATGTGTACAAAGAAATGGGCGAGGATAAACGCCACTTGCAAAAAGTAAACGGTGTTGAATATCCTTCACTGAAAGAAGACGTAGAAGCAGTGAATGCAATCTTGCGACTTTCTTCATTGACCAATGGAAAAATGACAGTTCGTGCTTACGAAAACATGGAGAAGAAAATCGGAATGCCGATTGTTCAGCATGGAATAGGAAGCAAGGATGTGCGAATTGATTACAAAGATTTACAAGCACAACCTCGTCGTTACAACAATTCTCCACTTTGGTCGGGATTGATGGACAACGGAAGAGCATATTGCGCTTACACGTACAACGTAGATTGTTGGGTTCCGTGGAGAACACTAACCGGTCGTCAGGCGTTTTATCTTGATCACGATGGATACATCGCGTTCGGAGAACACTTGCCAACGTACAAACCATCTCCAACACCAAAAGCATACGGCGATTTGCGCGTAACTGTGAACGACGGCAAAGCGAAAATATTGAACGTGTTAACACCACATGGTAAGTGGCACATCCACTCTACTTATGGAGATACACTTCGCATGTTAACATTATCACGCGGAATGGAGCCTTGCTGGATGAGTGAAGAAGACGCCGCATCAATCGGAGTGAAAGACAATGATTGGGTAGAAGTATACAATGACCACGGAGTGTATTGTACACGCGCTTGTGTGAGTGCTCGTATTCCAAATGGAGTTTGTATTGTTTATCACTCTCCTGAAAGAACATATTCCGTACCTAAATCTCAGGAACGTGGCGGAAGAAGAGCGGGTGGTCACAACAGCTTCACGCGTATTCACTTAAAACCAAGTTTGATGGTAGGTGGTTACGGTCAATTCTCTTATCACTTCAATTATTGGGGACCGGTTGGTGTGAATCGTGACACACACGTGTTGGTTCGCAAGATGACCAAAGTTGTTTTTTAATCTCAAAACATAAGTAGTTATGGACGTAAGATCACAAGTTTCAATGGTATTTCACCTCGACAAATGCATCGGGTGTCATACATGCTCCATTGCCTGCAAAAACATCTGGACTGACAGAAAAGGTGCAGAGTACATGTGGTGGAACAACGTGGAAACCAAACCAGGTACTGGCTACCCAACGAAATGGGAAGATCAGGATATCTATAAAGGTGGATGGGAGCGAACAGGTGATACTGTTTCACTCAAAGGCGCAGGAAAGCTGCGTGGACTGAAAAACATTTTTCATAATCCACACATGCCGGTTCTGGACGACTACTATGAGCCATGGACATACAAGTATCAGGATTTATTTACTGCTCCTGAAGGCGACGATCAACCAACTGCAAGTCCTGTTTCACTTGTTACAGGAAAGCACATGGAAGTTCAGTCAGGACCGAACTGGGATGATGATCTAGGCGGTACAATGGACTACGGTCGCCAGGATGTGAATATGAAAGCACTCACGCCTGCTGAACAGGAAGTAATGTTCCAGCTTGAGCGAATGACGTTGCATTATCTGCCGCGTATTTGCAACCACTGTCTGAATCCGGCTTGCGTTGCATCATGTCCTTCGGGCGCACTTTATAAAAGAGGTGAAGACGGAATCGTACTGATCAATCAGGAGCGTTGCCGTGCATGGAGAATGTGTGTAACTGCTTGTCCTTACAAGAAGAGTTATTATAACTGGCACACCGGCAAATCAGAAAAATGCGTTTTGTGTTATCCACGACTTGAGTCAGGACAGGCACCCGCTTGTTTTCACTCTTGTGTTGGACGCATCCGCTACTTAGGAGTGATGTTGTATGATGCAGAAAAAATTGAAGCAGTTGCATCTTGCCCTGAGAATGAATTGGTAGATCGTCAGATGGATATTTATCTGAACCCATTCGATCCGAAAGTAATTCAGGCAGCACGCGAAAATGGAATTGCAGAATCTACAATTGAAGCAGCGCAAAAGTCTCCAGTTTACAAATTTGTGAAAGAATGGAAACTTGCACTTCCGTTGCACCCTGAATTCCGCACATTGCCAAACCTGTTCTATGTTCCGGCTCTGTTACCAACTGCAGGATCTGTGACTAATGGTGTTTACAATACAACTACCAAAGAACTTTGGGGCGGAATTGAAACACAGCGTTTACCAATGAAATACCTCGCTTCACTTTTCAGCGCAGGAAATACTGACACAGTTGCTGAAGTTATGAAACGACTGATGACTGTTCGTTGGCACCGCAGAAACGTTACAGTTGGAGATGTTTCAAAAGAAAACGTTGCTGCCGCAATGAAGGACACAAACATAAGTACGGATATGGCAGATGCGATTTTCCGTCTCACAGCTCTGGCAACTTTCGACGAGCGTTTTGTTATTCCTCCTGCACATCGTGAAGAATCAATTGAAATGCTCGAGAGCACTGCAGACGTGAAAGGAAATACCGGATTCGGATTTAAAGAGCGTCCAGCAAGAGGACTTTAATATGAAAGCATACAAACATTATACAGTGCTTGCGGATCTGTTCCGCTACCCTGAGGAAGATTTTTCAGAGCGCGTGATCGCATGTTCTTCGCTGCTCTCTGAAAATTATCCTGAGGCCGAGACAGAGCTGAAACCTTTCATGGATTACATGCTTACCCGAACCATCGATCAGCAGGAAGAATTGTACACGAAAACTTTCGACGTGCAACCAATCTGCTATCTCGATTTGGGATATGTGATTTTCGGAGAGGACTACAAACGTGGCGCATTTCTTCTGCACATGCAGGGAGAGCAGGCAGCTATCAAGAATGATTGTGGTTCTGATTTACCTGACAATCTTGCCAACATTCTGGTTTTGTTTGCAAAATCGGAAAACCAAAGACTGCTCGATGATCTCGCGATCAACATCATGGTTCCCGGCTTAACAAAAATGCTTGGAGAATTTGAATCTGCGCGCGTGAATTTGAAACAACAGGTATTGCGTAAAATGCACAAAGCACTCATCACTGAAGAGCTTAACCATGGAAATGTTTATCGCAATGCACTTCACGCAATGCTGATGGTCATTGAAAAGGATTTCAAAGGAAGAGAATCTTTCGTTCAGGCGGCAGAAACAGATTACAGCATTGCCGGACGCGAATCATTCTTCAGAAAACGCACAGACATAGAACTGGAAAACAATTTTAAACTCGACTAATTATGTTCAACCCGGTCATCAACAACCTCGTATTTGTAATTTTCCCTTATGCTGCATTGGCTATCTTTTTGATCGGCTCAATCTATCGCTACAAGAATAGGGGATTCACGGTGTCTTCCATTTCTTCGCAGTTTCTCGAAGGAAGAAGTTTATTCTGGGGAAGCCAGCCTTTCCACTGGGGAATGATGTTCCTTTTCTTCGGACACTTAATCGCATTCCTGTTTCCGCGGGGCATTCTCGCATGGAATGGTGAACCGGTAAGACTTCTTGTGCTGGAAATTTCTTCTTTCGCATTCGGTCTATGTGCGCTAATCGGATTGGTGATGTTTATTAAACGTCGTATCATGAACGACCGAATTCAAATGGTGACGAGCAAAATGGACATCGCAGTTTTTGCAATTCTGTTGTTGCAGATTGTTTCCGGATTATGTGTTGCTTACTTCAACCGTTGGGGTTCTTCCTGGTTCGCAACTTTCCTTACTCCATATCTGAGATCAATTTTTGTTTTCGATCCGGAAATTGCTGCGGTAGCAGGAGTAAACTCATGGTGGTTGAAGATTCACATCGTTTCTGCTTTCGCCATCATCGCCATCATTCCATTCACACGCTTCATGCACTTCCTGGTTTATCCGATTGACTATTTGTGGCGAAGATACCAGCAGGTGATCTGGAATTGGGATCGTCGTGAAATCAGAAAATCACGCGAGCACAATTTCGGTGAGAAATCAAAGAACAATTGATTCACGATTTATCGGAGTCGAATTATATCTAATAAATGAACTGTTATGAAAAGTTCAACTAATTATAAGAGAGGCGCAATGACTGCGAAGATTGTTACAACAATGATTCTCGCGCTGATTCTCTCTGTGGGCAACGAGCTTATTGCCCAGCCGAATGGAGAGACTCTGTTCAAAACAAACTGCGCATCGTGTCACTTTGCATCAAATAAAAAATCTACGGGTCCCGGATTGGCAGGTTTAACAAAACGCAGAAGCGCAGAGTGGATTTTGAAATGGGTTGCGAATTCCAATGAATTGATCGCTTCCGGAGACGCGGATGCAGTTGCAATCTACGCGGAATATAATAAAATGCCGATGCCACCTTTTGCGATGCCGGAAGAGGATGTGAAAGCAATCATGACTTATCTTGAACAAACAGAAGCTAAGCTTGCAGAGAAAGCAAAGGCCGATTCACTGGCGAAAATTGAAGCGGCAAAGAATGCTCCGGCGGGTCCGCCGAAAAAGGAAGTGTTCATGAGCCCCGAGTTGAAAATTGTCGCATTGCTTGTTGGTTGTGTTGCGTTACTCCTTGTTATTGTATTGAGTTACGCCAACAAAAGTATGATTGAAGGAGTAGGACATGGAATTCCATATTTCGATCATTCAGAAAATGGATTCATGGATAAGTGGATCAAGCAAAACAAACCATTCGTTTTCTTCCTCGCTTTCATAGTGATCGCATTCTGCGTTTGGTTTATCAAAAGTTTTTTTAGTCATCTGTGAGGGAACGGGTTATTCGGTAGCAGGTGAGAGTACTTGTACAATAGAAAGAGGGCAATTTGGTGATTGTCCTCTTTCTTTTTACACTTAATAGTATCGGCGATTTCCTCACCCGCACTTCGAGTGCCCGCAACTCTTACACTTGAGACAACCTTCTTCGTAAATCAATCCGCCCGGGTCTCCGCAAGCGGAACACTTCTTGTCAACGGCAGCTGTTCCATCCGGAATATACTTCTTCAATGCGCGCGCAACTCCGTTTTTCCAAGTGTTGATGTTGGCATCTGTAAGGTTCATATTGGTGATGAGATCAACTACATGCGGAATTGGCATTCCATGACGTAGTACGCCGGAAATTAACTTCGCATAATTCCAAAACTCGGGATTGAATGAGCGGGATAAGCCTTCGATTGTAACCTTATATCCATCGCTGTCGGTGTAACGGAAGTCGTAACGCTTCTTACCCTCCTCATTTACACTTTTTATTACCCACCCATTCATCACCCGATTAGGAACATGAAATGCCTCTTCGGCTCGACCCGTAAAAATTTCATACGGCTTGCCATCCATCAATCCTACAACAGCAATCCATTTCTCGTCGCCATTTTGAAAACGAACAATATCTGCCTCGAGAATATTTGGTCGTTTCGCAGGTCTTCCATCAGGAGTTTTCGCTTTCTTAGTATCGTTAGCTATCAATACGCCTGATCGTGAACCATCGCGATAGACTGTAATACCTTTCAGTCCTTGCTGCCATGCGGTGAGATAAATATCGCCGACAATATCTTTCTTAACTGTATTCGGTAGATTGATTGTTGAGCTGATGGAATGCGTTGTGTATTTCTGAACCAGAGCCTGCAACTTTACACGTTTCAGCCAGTCTATTTCCGGCGCAGTAGATCCGCTCCACGGAGAATCTGTCTCCGAAGTTTTGCCGGTAGCTTCCATCCATGCTTTTAATTTCGGATGATAGATTGTGAATTCCTGCCAGGTGTCTCCGCTATCGTCAATGAAATCAACTTTAGCAGTAGGATCTTCTCTGTTTACTTTTCTTCTTCTTTTGTAGGAAGTCATGAAAACAGGCTCCAAACCGGAAGAAGATTGTGCGAGCAAACTCAAGGTTCCTGTTGGAGCAACAGTACTGATTGAAATATTTCTTCGCCCGTGCTTCATCATTCGCTTGTATTGATCCGGAAATTCATCTCGAAACATGTGAATGAACTCAGAAAGGTTTTCGTATTGCGGATCAAAGCATTCGAAACTTCCACGCTCAATCGCCATATCAATTGAACTGTCAAATTCTGCGCGACATTTCGTGCGCATGATTTCCTCGGTGATTTTCAGTGCTTCTTCAGAATCAAATTTTACTCCAAGCGCCGCAAGCGTATCGGCAAGCGCGGTAAACCCAAGTCCTGTCCGTCTTCCTTTTTTCCCTGCATTATAAAGGAGTTTCCACGTGTCCAGCTCAACTTTCTTGATTGCATCGGGTTCCGGATCAGTTTCAATCTTGTTCATGATTCTTGTAACTGCATCCAACTCGAGGTCGACAAGATCGTCCATCAGTCGCTGAGCTTCATACGTAATCCGATATAATTTTTCTGTATCCAGTTTCGCATTTGCAGAAAAAGCAGCGTCAACAAAGTTGAAAAGATTCAATGCGATTAATCTGCAGCTATCGCCACCTTGCATAGCAATTTCCGAGCAAGGATTAGTCGAAACGTTTTTGAACCCAGGATATATTGAGGATGTGGAATACCAGTGCTGACGATCCCAGAAAATTATTCCCGGTTCGGCGGTGTGATGTGCACAGGTAATAATGGTGTTCCACAATGCACGAGCGTTCACTTTCTTTTTTACCTGAGGTTTCGGAGAGTCGATCGGCCAGCGCAATGTGAATTCTTTATTATCGCGAACGGCACTCATGAACTCATCAGAAATGCGAACCGAAATGTTTGCGCCGGTAACTTTGCTCAAATCCTGCTTGATTGTGATGAACTGTTCAATATCAGGATGCGCAATGTCAAGTGTAATCATCAATGCACCACGTCTTCCGTTCTGTGCAACTTCTCTGGTAGTATTCGAGAAACGTTCCATAAATGAAGCTGCACCGGTAGTTGTTCCGGCGGAATTTGAAACATGCATTCCTGCAGGCCGAAGAGTCGAAAGATCAATACCTACTCCGCAGCGACGTTTGAACAGTTGCGCCATTTGCTGATCGGTAAAAAATATTCCTCCATACGAATCATGAATCTCAGGAAGTACAATACAATTTGATAGCGAAGCAATAACGTTTGGATTACCAAGTGTTGCCATTACACTTCCTTGCGGGATCACGTATTTAAATTCGCGGAAGAGTTCAAATATTTTCTCTCTCGTCAAATCTCCCCGTTCCTGACCATATGTTGAAAGTTGTTTCGCCAATTCGGGAGATACCGGCTCGTATCTGCTTTCAACATTGAAAAATTCCTTCGCCATCCGCAAATGCATTTCGTCCGGTGTTTTCTCAAGGAATTTTCCTTCATCATTCTTCATCGCATATTTGTTCAGCCATGTGGTTGCTGCAAGTTCATCACCTTTGAAATATAGAAGAGAATCTTTCAGTGCTTCTGCGTATGTGAAAGAACCTGTTTTTACTTTTTTTGTTTTTTCCACTGTAAGGGGCGCCATAAAATTTGTTTTTTTAATCAGGACGAAAATTACACGTGAACTCTTTTGCATTGGAATTTATTTTGTTCACATCAGTTCGTTCTTATCAACACAAAGGAGATAATCTGATTTGGATCATAAACAAAAGTTGAAAATAAAAATCAGAATGTGAACAAATATTTTATTTCTTATTCGGGAAGTATTTGTGAATTCGTATTACAATAGTGGTTTGAGGCAAAAAATAAAATGCTTTGAGTAGTGTGGTGACCGAAAACAAAAAAGCGGAACATTCGCTGTTCCGCTCTGAATTATCATTGATAAATTGCGTTATTTATTACCGCTCTTTTCCAGATTCAACGCCTTCGGAAACAGAATATTATTCTCGAGGTGAATATGAAGGAACAAATCATCTTCAAACTCTTTTAACGTACTGAACAGAACCCGGAAGGTGTTACACGCATCAGGTGGCGGAGTATAATTCGAAGTTATTTCTTGAAGTCGTGTGATCATCTGACCAACTTCTTCGTGTTCGTGCTCCATCATCCGGATTGGATTTGCAACCGTTCCAAATGGAGCCGAAGAAATTTCTCCTTTGCTTCGTGCTTCTTCAAGTGCTTTGACATAAGGAAACAGAATGTGTTCTTCTTTGAACATGTGGGAATCTAATTCGTTCACCACGGACTGAACAATTTGACGCACTTCATCGAGGTATGCAAAACGATCGCCATGACGAGTTGCTACTTTCTGTGACCAGGCAACTAGATTTGGGCTGGTGGTGCGTACATAAGAGTGATGAACCTGTACGATATAGTCAGCCAGAAAAGCGGCAGTCCAATCTTTCGCTCCTTTGCTTCTATCGGCTTCGGATGCATCGATACTGCGCAGATCAGCTTCAATTTTGTCGAGATCGAGATTTTTCTCTGTAGCAACTGTTTGTAAAGGTTTCTTCCCGCCGCAGCAGAAATCTATCCCATATTTTCTGAATACACCAGCTCTTCGAAAATCTTCTGTTACGAGCTCGGCAATCGTTTTTTCATTCGCTATCGCTTCCATAATTCCTTTTTTTCAAAGGTATTTGGATGTTGCCCGAAATAATATGATAAGGATTAGGGATTCTCAATGGAATGATCTCAAAAATATGACATGCATCATAAAGAATTCTTATCTGTATTTGTTATTTCGTAGTGTACTAAAACCAACGCCGATGTTCGCCCGTGGAAATAACTTACCTGCCTGTGAAGAATGTGATACCCGTTCCGGCTCCATGTTCTGCAATTTGAATTTGACTGAATTGCAGAAATTGTCAGAAGGAAAATCAGGAACGCAATTCAAAAAGGGCCAGAGCATTTTTTACGAAGGTGGTCAACCGCATGGTGTATATTGCATCCATTCCGGGAAAGTAAAAATCCACACGTGTGATGAAGTCGGTCGCGAACAAATTGTACGCTTCGCACGACCGGGAAGTATTATTGGTTATCGTGCTTTGTTGAATGAGGATCATTATTCAGCAACTGCAACAGCGATGGAAGATTCTCAAATATGTTATTTTCCCAAACGAATATTTTTCGAACTGTTGAAGTCGAATTCTGATTTTAGTTTATTAACCATTCGTCAGCTTGCTGCTGATTTGAGAATGGCCGAACACATGGTTACTAGTATGGCGCATCGTTTCGTTGGAGAGCGATTAGCTGAAGCGTTGATCTTATTGAAGGAATGTTACGACTACGTACCGAATACAACAATTCTCAATGCAACACTTTCTCGCCGTGAATTTGCGAATGTAGTTGGCACAACCACGGAAACAGCGATACGCCTGCTCTCTGAATTCAGAGACAAAAACCTCATTCGTTTCCACGGAAAAAAAGTTGAAATTCTGAATATGGAAGGATTGCAACAGATGATCACACATTAGGTTATTTTTCTGTTTGTAATAATTTGTGCGTCAGGAAATCAAGAGCCTTAATTGTAAAGTTTAGTGCGAACTGAATATTGCTTCTGTGATTTAGGACACGTGTTGTTACTGCGCCATGTCATAGAATCGATGATAGTATGGAAATACCTTTGAGACGTTAACTATGACACTTACCAGCAAGCGGGTTATTTTTTGGACATTGTGCTTGCTTTTCGCAGGATACACTCTTGCAGTTGACACGAAGGGTACGGTAAAGGACAAGGGCGAACAATTTCTCACGGAAGACGCGAAAAAGGGGAAGTTGCTTTTTCAAAAACACAACTGCACTGCTTGTCACCAGCTTTTCGGACTCGGCGGATACATGGGTCCCGATCTTACCAACGTTATTTCACAAGAAGGAAAAGGTGCGGCATATGCTGAAGCTTTTCTTATTTCCGGAACGGCACGTATGCCCGACTTCAAATTAACCGAAGCAGAACGCAAGCAGCTTGTGAGTTATCTCGAGTACGTCGATAAAGCAGGAACATCGCCGGTATACAATGCAAAAATTAATCCTGACGGATCAATAGAATTGCCTGGTGAAGAATGATGCAAATATTCCGCGCGTATCAATCTTGTTTTTCATAGCAGGATTATCTGCATTGATGGCCGCGTTGCTTGTGGGTTGTCTGGCGGCATTTCAGTTTATTACTCCGGGATTATTTGATGAATTGCATTTTGTTTCTTCACGACCGATTCACGTTGGCTTAGCTGTAGCGTGGATTTTTCTCTCGGCCGTTGGAGGCGTGTACTATTATCTTCATCGTTATCATTCTGTAACGTGGCGGTTTCCTAAATGGCCGCTTGTTCAACTTTTGTT
>CAZBYM010000076.1:0-11920 GCA_964495745.1 uncultured Chryseobacterium sp.
GCGGGCAATTTGCAAAGCCCCTGCTTTGGGATTATTCGTAAGCAGCAAGGTAACCTGCGCGCCATGAAATAATTCAAAATGCCGAATAATTGCTTCTGCATTTGTTCCGTTACCGGATGCGAAAATTGCGATGCGTTTCACGACGTAAAGTTAATGTGCTAATTGGGTAATTGGGTAATGGGTTAATAATCCCGAAGAAAATATTTTACCTACGGTAAAGGACTTCAGAAGATAAATAGTATTTGGATTTGTGATTTTTCCTGATTTACATTTGCCGCAGATTTTCACGATAACCAATTCATATGCAAGCAACACCAAACCCTCTTAAAACAAAATCATTCCGATTTGCGCTCGACATTGTTGCATTCACCCACGGACTCCATGAAGGTCGACACTACGTGGTTGCCAATCAACTTCTGAAGTCAGGAACTTCTATTGGCGCTAATATACATGAAGCGCAATCTCCCGAGAGTAAGAATGACTTCGTGCATAAACTAAAAATTGCAGCGAAGGAAGCCTCTGAAACAGACTTCTGGCTCTTGTTATGCAAAGAGTCGCCTTACTTACCGGATCCAGGTGAACTGCACGGAAAACTAAATGAAATTCAAAGAATGCTTAGTTCCAGCATCAGCACCTGCAAGAGTAATCGTATTTTGGATTAGCAAATTAACCCATTAACCCATTAACCCATTACTCAGTCCGCTCGATTTCTTTCTCTTCAACCGTAATTTTCCCTGCAGCAGAGATTTGCCCTGTAAATGTTCGACGATAAACGCTGATCACCGGTTTATCCGTTTCTTCATTATAATCTTCAGTCGAATCAGCATACAATCCCCGGAAAGAGCCATCATCAAAAATATTGGTTGAGTGAGTTTTTGTCCAGGAAATCGGCGCGTCACCACCTCCGGCATCACAACCCATGCACTGTGTGGAAATGAGCTTTCCTTTCGTGTCATAAGTGGAAAGCATGAAATATGTTCCTTCGGCAAACGGACAAGCTTGCGGCGTCGTATACCACATTGTCCAGGCAACCCAACATCCCTCGGGAGTTTTTTTGATTGTATCTACAAGGCGAATGTCAACTTGAATTGTTTGACCCATGTCGCCATCGATTGGCTCTCCAATTTTTTTCAGCGAATCCAGGATAAAAAACTTCTGAATTTGATAAGCCGCTTCCGGATCACAATCCGGATCAATTGGAAGAAAACGCCTTCTAACTTCTTTTGCAGACAAGATTTTTTTCTTGTTGTCGGTAAGTGATTTTGTGAACGAATAAAAAATTACTGAACGATCCGACGTGGAGATTGTGTCTCCACCCATAGTTAATGCTATTGCGATAGAAGGAATTGTGTCAATCACAGGAACTGAATCTTGCGCGACAATTATTTTTGGAATTGAATCTTCAGGCTTGTTTGTTGTTGTTTCGTTGCCGCACGAGCCAAGAATCAAAACAGAAAGAAAACCGACAAGAATGAGTTTTTGCATGAACAAATATGAACATTTGTTTCAGAACGGATTAATCTTTCAAATTATCTCAACGGAATTTGCGTAAAATTGAGGCTATGATTTATCCGCAGATTCCTTACTCAAGAGAAAAGATTTCCCGAAGTGAAATGTTAAGTCGTTCTCAAGAATATTATGCATGGATGGATACACGAAGAACAGTCCGCGACTTTTCACCTGAAGAAATTCCTGATGAAGTAATAGACAACATCATTATGACGGCCTCAACGGCTCCATCAGGAGCACATAAGCAACCTTGGAATTTTTGCGTTGTGCGCAATCTGGAACTTAAGAAGAGAATCAGAGTTGCAGCAGAGAAGGAAGAATTTGAAAGCTACAATAATCGCATGCCCGATGATTGGCTCAAAGATCTCGCTCCATTGGGAACAGACTGGAAGAAACCATTTCTTGAAATTGCTCCGGCGTTAATCGTAGTCTTTAAACGTTCGTACGAATTAGATGGTGAGCGAAAAAAGAACAATTACTATGTAACTGAATCTGTTGGATTGGCGAGCGGATTTTTGTTGGCTGCAATTCATCACGCAGGATTAGTTGCATTAACACACACGCCGAGTCCGATGAATTTTCTCGCCGAATTACTTGACCGTCCATCCAACGAAAAACCCTTTTTGTTGATTCCAATTGGGTACCCAGCGGAAGGCTGTATGGTCCCAAAACTGTCGAGAAAGCCCTCAAATGAGGTTATAACATATTATTAGTCAGAAGGTTGGGACATTCTTTTTGTTATTTACCCCATCCATCTATCTTTGCAGGCACAATTAACTAAATAAAACTGCTTACAGATGTCAGATATTGCAGCAAAAGTGAAAGCTATCATCGTTGATAAACTCGGTGTAGACGAAAAAGAAGTAACTGAAACAGCAAGTTTCACCAACGACCTTGGTGCAGATTCGCTTGATACAGTTGAGTTGATCATGGAATTTGAAAAGGAATTCAACATCGCTATTCCAGACGATCAGGCTGAGAAAATCAATACGGTTGGCGAAGCAATTAAATATATTCAGGAGCACGCGAAGTAATTCTTCGCCTTCGGAATTAATTCAAATTTTACGGGCATGCAGTTGAAGCGGGTCGTTGTAACCGGGTTAGGCGCAATTACGCCTCTTGGTAATTCTGTTAAGGATTACTGGGAAAACCTTGTTGCAGGTGTTAGTGGCGCGGCTACGATCACTCGCTTTGATGCATCCAAATTTAAAACACGGTTTGCGTGTGAAGTCAAAGGATTCAATCCTGAAGATTACTTCGACAAAAAAGAAGCACGCAAGCTCGATCCATTTTCTCATTATGGAATTGCGGCGGCTGATCAGGCTGTTCGTGACTCGGGATTGAATGGCGATACCATTGACAAGAATGAAGTTGGTGTAATCTGGGGTTCTGGAATTGGCGGATTGAAAACATTTCAAGACGAGTGTTTCAATTTTGCCAAAGGAGATGGAACACCACGATTCAATCCGTTTTTCATTCCTAAAATGATAGCCGATATCTGCTCGGGACACATCTCGATGCGTTTCGGATTTCACGGGCCAAATTTTACTACAGTATCAGCTTGTGCATCTTCAACCAACGCGTTGATCGATGCATTTAATTATATCCGTCTGGGCAAAGCGAATGCAATCGTAACAGGTGGATCAGAAGCCAGCATTTTTGAAGCTGGTGTTGGCGGATTCAACGCTGCCCAAGCTATGAGTCAACGCAACGACACCCCTGCAACTGCATCACGCCCATATGATAAAGAACGCGATGGATTTGTGCTTGGTGAAGGAAGTGGAGCGTTGGTATTTGAAGAACTTGAACACGCTTTGAATCGCGGAGCAAAAATTTATGGAGAAATTATTGGCGGAGGAATGAGTGCAGACGCACATCATATCACTGCACCGCATCCTGAAGGTTTGGGAGCCGCGCTTGTTATGAAGCGCGCATTGAAAGATGCTGAAATTTCTGCCGATCAAATAGATTACATCAACACACACGGAACATCAACTCCGCTTGGTGATGTTGCAGAGTTGAAAGCAATCGCAACTGTGTTTGGCGAAAGCGCGTGGAAGATGAATGTAAGCGCGACTAAATCCATGACAGGACATTTATTGGGAGCTGCCGGAGCAATTGAAGCAATCGCTACGCTACTGGCGGTGAAGAATAATATTATTCCGCCAACGATCAATCACTTTGTTGATGATCCGGAAGTGGATCCGCGCTTCAATCTTACTTTCAACAAAGCGCAAGAGCGTGAAGTCCGCGCTGCAATCAGCAACACATTTGGCTTTGGCGGTCACAATGCTGCTGTTGTCATGCGTAAATACTCCTGATCATCGTGATACGCGCAGTAACCGCGCTTTTTCAATCCAAAGAAGATCGTGCGTTTCGACGCTCTCTTCGCAACATGCTTGGATTTACTCCAGGGAACCTCGCGCTGTACAAAAAAGCATTCACTCATAGTTCTGCTGCGAATCAAGCGAAAGATCGTGGACTCATTAAAGAAAGTTACGAGCGACTTGAGTTTCTTGGTGATGCAGTGTTGAGTGCAGTGATCGCAGATTTTCTTTTCAAAAAATTTCCACTGAAGGACGAGGGCTTTCTCACGAAAATGCGTTCACGTATTGTGAGTCGGCAAATGCTTGGAAAGCTTGCATACAAATTCGGCATCGATAAATTTATTCAGGCAGAAAATGGAGTGACCGGAAGAAGTTCCTCCATTTACGGCGACGCATTTGAATCGTTGATCGGAGCAGTTTATCTCGACAAAGGATATCCTTTTACATCGGCATTCATTCGCGAATCAATTATCCGTTATCATCTTGACATTGATGAACTGGAAACAGTTGATACCGATTACAAGAGTAAACTCATTGAGTGGGCGCAGAAAAACCGCAAGGATCTTAAATTCAAACTGGTTGATGAAAAAGGAATCGGCACGCAGAAATTATTTGTGATTGAAGTTGTAGTGGATGGTGAAGGCTACGGCAGAAGTGAGAACTTTTCAAAGAAGAAAGCGGAGCAGGAAGCTGCAGGGATTGCGATTGTTTCGTTGGGAATTTCCTAAGCGCGGATTATGTGTTCGTACTTCTCTGGCTGAGTTCTTCTTGAGTTCATGTTACCGCAACACAATAATTGTATCACGCGCATTGCCCGTGCCTCCATAGGCAAGAAAGGAATGCCAGCGTAAATACAAGCCTTCTTCAATGAACCCGACACTATCTAATCGTCCCAGAATTTCAACTGTTGTATCAAGTCCGGCGAGCCGAATAGAGTTGTGTTGGTGCAGATTTACACTATACAAACAAAACTGTCCTTTCTCCGCCAGACAACTTTGGGCAAAAATATAACCGCGCTTAGTATCAACAGCCAGGTCTTCCATGAAATTCTCGATCGTGTCATTTTTGTTCAGCGGCAGCAAGGTAAGAGACCAGCATGGACAACCACAACTGTAACGCATACCTATGAAATTTTCAAATTCACAGTAATAATAATGCGGCGCCCATCCCGGCATTTTTTCACTCGGAAGAATTCCGATTTTTTCGTGGGCTGAATTGCTCCATGCAATCATTACGGTACTGTCGGAGGCGAGCCAATAATCGAGAGAGTTACCACTTGAAGTTGTTGTGTCCATTGAATTCACTTGAGCATAGTAATTTGGTTCAATAGGAATTTCCTGATTGCAAGTGAAGACGGGAAGAAATCCGAGGAGAATTAATAATCGCATAAGGGCAAGTTACCAGCGCTGATAATTGAAAGTGGGCCAGAAAGGTTAAGTGTGAGGGTGGGCTGAAGAAGTGAAATAAGATGTTTATTCCAGGTTCTGAAGGATTAATCGGGGAATGACCCTTGAACACCCTGTCAGACCTTCTCTGACCTTCTTTAACCTTCAAAGGGTTATATCCTTTTCAGGGCTAACATCACACCGCCAATTTCAGCCCAAAAACAGGGCTTTCCCCCCAAAAGGTACACCCTTTGGGGGGATTTTACCAGTCACTTGCAGAGCAGAGCCCGCATTAATTCCCTACAAATTTCCCTTTCCCTGAATAATTCTTTTCCCCGGCAACTTTAGCAACCTTTTCGCGTCTTCAATACGTAAAAGCAAGCGGATACCTTACCGTGCATGACTGAAAACGAACTAATCGCTGGTTGCATTAAGCAGGACAGAGCCTGTCAAGAGATGCTGTACAAGCGGTTCTATGGCAAAATGATGGGCGTGTGCCTTCGCTATGCTAAAGATCGTGATGAAGCGAAAGACATGCTGCAGGAAGGGTTAATCAAAGTGTTTACAACGATTCGTCATTTTGCCGCGAAAGGTTCTTTCGAAGGTTGGGTGCGGAGAATAGTTGTGAATACTGCGGTTGATCACCTGCGCAAGAACAAGCATCAATACATGATTGTTTCGACAGTGTATGCAAGGGAGGGAGATATTCCGGACAATCCGGAAGAAATTGAAGAAGACAGTCTTCTTGGTCAACTTTCTGAAGAGCAAATTCTTGAAGTAGTGCAGCAATTAAGTCCTGCCTACCGAACAGTTTTCAACTTGTATGTGATTGAAGACTTTTCACACAAAGAAATTGCCGATCAGTTAGGGATCAGTGAGGGGACATCGAAATCAAACCTCTCGAAAGCCCGCTTTCAGCTGAAGAAAAATTTGTTTAACAAAATAAAAACTGCAGATGAGCAACGGACGGCTACATGATGACAAGCTTTTCCAGGGGCTAAACGACCGGTTAAGTGACTACGAGGCGCCATATGATGGGGCTGACTGGGACACTATGAGCCGTTCGCTTGACAAGCTTCCTAAGACTAACAATTTCAGATGGAAATTCTCCCTGAATACAATAGGCATCATGCTCGGCATTGTTGGCTTAACTGTACTCGGAGTGGTGGTTGCCGCTGAGAAAGGGCAGTCAGGAAATACGAATGAGAATAGTGTTGTGACGGTGAAACAAAACGATCCTCCAGTGGTGACACATCCACAGACGAAGGTTGTTGCTCCAGTAGCGCCAACTACAATTCCCACGAATGAAGTGATTGCGGTTACAAATCCAGAAATGAACACCATTAAGGATTTGAACAAACCAAAACGCAAACCGGAAATAACTGCTGGCCCATTTATTTTTGGCGACCAGATTGATCCTGCGAAAGGAATTGTAAGTAATACAGGAGAAGACCCTGCGCTGATTCAAGAGCACAAGGACATGAAGAAGCCGGAAGTTTATTACGACATCGAGAATGGCCAAAAACGCAAAATCATTATTCCAAATGATTCTGTTGACCATAATAAAGAAATTAAAACAGATAGTGCTCCTGCGCCAATAATGAGCCCTGAACCCGCTGCTCCTACCGAGGGGCAGCGAATTGGGTTTGATGAGAAAAATCCTTAGGCAACCAGCTGGGTTACCGCTCACAGCGTTGCCACTGCCCCGGTCTGAAAAGGTTGGGGTTTTTTATTAGATGACAGGCGATAGGCAATAGACGATAGGCGCACAATCCTTTGCGCAATTTCGTAGATAATCTTTTCTATCGTCTAACACCTATCGCCTATAAACTAATCTCAAGGCAACCTTTTCTCCTCCCTTCGTCTTCTTAGTGGCAACACACTTTAAAAACTAAAAAGATGAAACAACTGTACAAACTCTCCTTAGCGACGCTATGCTTGTTTGTTGCATCAACACAACTAAAGGCGCAGGATCCGGAATTCACGCAATTCTATGCGAATCCACTTTATCTGAATCCTGCATTAGCAGGGAATAAAATTTGTATGCGAGCGAATGTAAATTACCGCGTTCAATGGCCGAATGTTTATGGCACGTATACCACTGTTGGACTTTCTATTGACAAACTTGCGCACAGCGTCAAGGGTGGAGTAGGGTTGATGGTGATGCAGGATCGCGCAGCACAGGGAACTTTGAACACAACAGGTGTAGGATTGATTTACGCTCCAATAATTAAACCGACACGACACACTTCTATTACGTTTGCTATCCAAGCCGGATGGTGGCAGAAGGCGGTTAATTGGAGTAAGCTGAATTTTGGCGACATGATCGACCCTCAACGTGGGTTCGTCAATGAAACCAATGAAGTTCCACCAACTGATGCTACACGCGGGAACTTTGATTTGTCTACCGGAATGGTTTTCACTTCCAGTCATGTATTTATTGGCGCAGCAGTCCATCACATTCTTGAACCAAATGAATCGTTCTTAGGAGGCAACAGTCCTTTGCCGAGAAAATACACTGTGCATGCTGGAGGTTTAATTCCATTACACAAAGGAAGTCACGAATCAGAAGCATATATTTCTCCTAACGTCATGTATCGTCAGCAAGGAGATTTCAAACAATTAAATCTTGGGATGTATTTCAAGAAAGATAAAATCGTTGGTGGATTATGGTACCGCGGAAATGATGCCTTCATCATGTTACTTGGTGTTGAGGCAAATCAGTTTCGTATCGGTTATAGTTATGATGTTACCGTTTCCAAATTAACCAATGCTACTGCCGGGTCGCATGAAATATCGTTAGGCTATCAGTTTAGCTGTAAGCCTCCGAACAAGAAATACCGTCCGGGCATTTGCCCGAGTTGGTAGTGTACCTGTTATTTTCTGAGGTGTCCCGATAGCTATCGGGAGCAACTTACAGAAAATAGCTAAACAGGTGTGGTGTGCAACGCTCTTCGTCAGGTAACGGAGAGCGTTTTTTATTGCGGGAAGATTTACGAGTTCGCAACAATAGCATTGCGCAACTGAATACTCTTGTCGCGCAACCTGATGAACGCTTCTGGTGTGTAGGTACACGAAGGAAGATTGTTTTCCACTTTCACAGGAATATCTTTGTAACAATCTTGAAGAGTAAAGAATGTGTTGAACAAATCCTGTGATTCTTCATCCGGTTCAAGATAAGTGATTGACTCCGCAAGATTATCCAGCCACATTTTTTCCTGAGCAACCAAGCGGATGAACTGCGGTTTCGTTTTCAAATTGTTGTGCTGCAAGGTTATTGCCAGACTTTCAAGATAACATCCACTGGCAACATAAAAAGCGGTCTTCTCTCTTTTCGCCTGGTTGAGATTATTTTGTACGTCATCGTAAAGTGTGAGTAAGAGATAACTAAGCGAATCTTGGTTTTCAATGTTCCTTCGAATGCGTTCCATATAAGGAGAAACAGCAGGCTCAATCCGCAAAGCTTTCACCAGCTCTTCCGTACGGGCTAAATAATCAAGTGCGAGCTGACGGTTATTATATAGTGCTGCGTAACCAACGTCAGTAATATTAATTCCCAGATTCAAGGCACGTTGGTAATCGGTATTGTAGTTTGTTGCTGCAATAGATTTATCTGCCAGGTATGGAATTTGAATGGAAGCTTCATGCGTACGTAAAAACGTTGCAACCTGAAGTGGGGCCGGAAGAATGAACAAGTGTGCGGAATCGGAGTGCGCAACAGAATCTTTTGCTCCAATCACACCCGCGCCGTTATTGCCGGTTTCAGATGAACAAGATGCAAGAATCACAACTCCGAAAAAAGCGGCACAAACAATTTTCATTTGATCACCACTTTCTGGAGATATGTTGTTTTAGATGAACTGCCACGAACAATGTAAACTCCGGGCTTCAGATTATTTGTCGCGTCAATGGTAGTAGAGAATCCTCCTTCAGAATTTCGCTCTGGAATAACCTGACTTACAACCTGGCCGTTCGCGTCAATCATTTCGAGATTAATGTAACCAGTATTGTCATCAGGACAATCTGAAAAATTTACGGTGCAAGAACCCTGACACGGATTTGGAAATACACTCAACACGCAACCTGCAGAATTCGTGATTACATCAACCACAACAATTCCAAGATATTCGTAACGGCCGTCATAATCGGTTTGCTTCAGGCGGTAATAATTAGATCCTGAAGAAGGAGTAAAGTCAATGAAAGAGTAATCATGAATTTGAGATGAGGTTCCATTCCCATTCACGCGACCGATTTCTTCGAATGTTAATCCATTGGTGCTTCGCTCGATCGTGAAGTGACTATTATTTTTCTCACTGGCGGTTGACCAGGATAATGAAGCATCACCGCTGGAATTCAGTGTTCCGGTGAATGACACGAGTTCAACCGGCAATAGAACATCACCAAGACTCAATGGGCCATATGTAGGTCCAGGGCCGTTCCACACTGTAGTTCCGCAGATATTAATTTTTGAACCGGGAGTACCACCACTTAATTCTCCGGTTGCAGAAACATAAACTCCCCCAGGGCAAATATTGAGTTTTTGTCCATTCTCGAAATTCAGAACGCCGTCCACTATGACCAGCATATTCACATACACCGGAGAGTTTATATCAACATTAACTGTGAACACAATTGGAATCCACATTGTATCATTGTCCGTTGGAGCGCGTCCGCAAGACCATGTCGCGCCATCGCTCCAAGCTCCATTTCCGATCGCTGTGCAAAGAGTTGCACGGGATTCGATAGTGAAAAGCATAACGAGACAAATCAGCAGGGGGAGTGCCGTTTTTTTCATTCAGGGGGGTGAATTAGTTTGCCAGTTTCAAATATACAAAAACTGCGCAATTTCGCAACTGCGGTACTGAGCGCCTATCTTTGGGATTCCATGCAAATCACCGAAGAAATACGTGAAACAATAGCGAGTTTGCCCGATTCTCCAGGGGTGTATCAGTATTATGATGCTTCGGGCTCAATCCTGTATGTTGGAAAGGCAAAGAGTTTGCGCAAGAGAGTTTCGTCTTATTTCGTCGGGATTGATCGTCATCCGGGGAAGACAGCAATTCTTGTTCGGAAGATCGCAACTATCAAATTCATTCTTGTTGATACGGAACTCGATGCATTGTTGTTGGAGAATAATCTCATCAAGAAATATCAACCTACGTACAACATTCGTCTCAAAGACGACAAAACATTTCCGTGGATTTGCATTACGAACGAACGTTTCCCAAGAGTATTTCCCACACGTAGAATGATCAAAGACGGATCACAATATTTTGGACCGTATGCGAATGTGAAGGTGATGTACACGATGCTTGATCTTGTCAAGAAAATGTATCCGTTGCGAAACTGCAGATATAATTTGTCGGAAGAGAATGTTGCAGCGAAAAAATTCAAGGTTTGTCTCGAGTATCACATCGGAAATTGTTTGGGGCCTTGCGAGAATTTACAAACGCAGGAAAATTATGATGATGCGATTTCCAAAATCAAGGATCTCGTGAAAGGGAATGTTTCAACGGTGATCAAACAACTGAAACAGGAAATGCAGGAACACGTGACCTCGATGCAATATGAACAAGCACAAGAAGTGAAAGTAAATCTTGAAGCACTTGAAAGTTATCAGGCGCGCTCAACCGTTGTGAGTTCTTCAATTACAAATGTTGATGTATTTGCATTTCGCTCCGATGAGAAAGCGGCGTACGTAAGTTTCTTTCGCGTCATTGACGGCGCAATCATTCAGGGCCACACGATTGAAATGAAAAAGAAAATCGAAGAGGCGAATGAAGATATGCTTGGTCTTGCGATTATCGAACTGCGTGAAAGATTTCAGAGTAATTCTTCGGAAATCATAATTCCTTTTGATTTTCCTGTCGAAATTCCAGGAGTGGAAATTACAGTTCCCCAGCGTGGCGACAAGAAAAAACTTTTGGAACTCTGCGAACGCAACGTGGAATATTATCTGAATGAAAAACAAAAGCAAGATGCGCTTGTTGATCCGGAACGGCATGTAAAACGAATCATGGCCACGATGATGAAGGATCTTCGTCTGACTGAAGAGCCGCGACTTATCGAATGTTTTGACAATTCAAATTTTCAAGGCGACTTTGCTGTTTCTGCTATGACTGTTTTTCGTGATGGTCGTCCGAGCAAGAAAGAGTACCGCCATTACAATGTAAAAACAGTTGAAGGGCCAGATGATTTTGCAACGATGCGTGAAGTAATTCATCGCAGATACAGTCGCGTTCTCGAAGAGAAATTGGAATTTCCTCAGCTGCTTGTTGTCGACGGAGGCAAAGGTCAACTTTCTGCGGCAATCGAAAGTCTCGAAGCTTTAGGCTTGCGTGGAAAATTTGCGGTGATCGGAATTGCAAAACGTCTAGAAGAAATTTATTATCCGGCCGATCCGATTCCTATGTATCTCGATAAAAAATCGGAGAGCTTGCGAATCATTCAACAAATTCGTGATGAGGCGCATCGTTTCGGAATTACTCATCACCGGAAGAAGCGCAACAAAGGCACGATCAAAACGGAGTTGACAGAAATCTCGGGGATCAGCGATGCAACGGCTAAAAAATTACTCACGAAGTTTAAGTCGGTGAAACAACTTAAGGAGAAAAGCGCAGAGGAGATTGCAGAGGTTGTGGGGAAGGCGAAGGCGAAGTCGGTGTGGGAGTATTTTAATCCGGGGGCGGAGGTTTGAAA
>CAZBYM010000077.1:0-11892 GCA_964495745.1 uncultured Chryseobacterium sp.
TGAACCGGTTGTTGTTCCTGAAGAGGAGAAGAAGGATGAAGAATTGTTTCGCCGTTCAGTAGAGAAGCTTGAAGGCCCAAAGATTATGGGCCGGATTGAACTTCCTGTGAAAGAGGACAAGAAAAAACCTGTTGCTTCTTCGAATGCGCAATTTGAAACTGACAAAAAGAAAAAGCGGAAACGCATTCGTAAGGACGGACCAGTTAATGTTGGTGAAGCTGCGAAGCAAAATAAATTTGTTCCAGGTGGCGCGAGAAAACCGGGTGGACCTGGTCAACGTACTCCTCCTGGGCCGAAAGTGGAATTGACTGAAGAAGAAATTCAAAAGCAGATCAAGGAAACACTTGCTCGATTGAGTGGGCAAGGAAAATCGAAAGCATCAAAGTATCGTCGTGAGAAACGTGACGAGATCAGAGATCGTTTGGTTGAGAAACAAGAGCAGGCAGAAGTTGATAAGAGTTTGTTGAAAGTAACAGAATTCGTTACGGCACATCAGCTTGCTTCGATGATGAGTGTCCCTGTTACAAAAATTATTGCAACGTGTATGACACTAGGTTTGTTCGTTTCGATCAACCAGCGTCTCGATGCAGAAACAATTTCACTGCTTGCCGAAGAATTTGGATATCAGGTTGAATTCGTAAGCGTTGAAGTACAGGAAGCAATCAAGGAAGAAGAAGATAAGCCGGAAGAATTGGTTGATCGTCCGCCGATTGTTACTGTAATGGGTCACGTTGACCACGGTAAAACTTCATTGCTGGATTACGTTCGTAAGTCGAATGTTATTGCCGGTGAAGCAGGAGGAATTACGCAGCACATTGGCGCGTATTGTGTGACGTTGGAGAATGGGAAACACATTACCTTCCTTGATACTCCAGGTCACGAAGCGTTTACCGCAATGCGTGCTCGTGGTGCGCAGGTTACGGACGTTGCAATCATTGTAATTGCGGCTGATGATAGTGTCATGCCACAAACTACTGAGGCAATCAATCACGCTCAGGCAGCGGGCGTTCCAATTGTATTCGCGATAAACAAGATTGATAAACCGGGAGCTAACGCAGATAAAATTCGCGAAGCACTTTCTGCAATGAATATTCTGGTAGAAGAGTGGGGTGGTAAATATCAGTGTCAGGAAATTTCTGCGAAGAAAGGATTGAATATCGATCATTTGCTGGAGAAAGTTTTGCTTGAAGCAGAAATGCTGCAGTTGAAAGCGAATCCAGTCAAACGTGCGAATGGTACGATCATTGAATCAACGCTTGACAAGGGGCGTGGTTATACTGCAACAATTCTGGTTGAGAACGGAACACTTCGTGTTGGAGATGTAGTTCTTGCAGGATGTTATGCAGGACGTGTTAAGGCGATGCAGAATGAGCGTGGAGGACCAGTTGAAGAAGCGGGTCCGGCAACGCCAGTACAGATATTAGGTTTGAGTGGTGCTCCGCAAGCGGGAGATAAATTCCATTGTATGGAAGACGAGCGTGAGGCGCGTGAAATCGCAACCCGTCGTTTACAATTACAGCGTGAGCAACAGATTCGTACAACGAAACACATTACGCTCGATGAAATCGGACGTCGACTTGCGATTGGTGATTTCAAAGAATTGAACATCATTGTAAAAGGTGACGTAGATGGATCCATCGAAGCACTTTCTGATTCATTGTTGAAAATCTCTACGGAGAAAATTCAGATTCGTATTGTACACAAAGGAGTTGGAGCAATTTCCGAATCGGATGTATTGCTTGCATCGGCTTCGAATGCGATCATCATTGGATTCCAGGTTCGTCCTTCTGTAAGTGCGAAAAAATTAGCGGAGACAGAGCAAATTGATATTCGCCTCTATTCGATTATCTACAAAGCGATCGAAGAGATTAAGGCGGCAATGGAAGGAATGCTTGCTCCGGAATTTGAAGAGAAAGTGGTTTGCAATATTGAAGTTCGCGAGGTGTTTAAGATTTCAAAAGTTGGAACGATTGCCGGATGTTATGTTCTAGATGGAAAAGTGAATCGACATACGAAGATTCGCTTGATCAGAAATGGAATTGTATTGCATGACGGAACGCTTGGTTCATTGAAGCGCTTCAAAGACGATGTGAAAGAAGTTGCATCGGGCTACGAGTGTGGATTGAATCTTGACAAGTATGAGGACATTCAGGTTGGAGATTTAATTGAAGGCTACGACATGGTTGAGATAAAGCGGAAGCTTTAATTCTCTTCTGCTATTAATTTTGAAAAAACGCCACGGAAAACCGGGGCGTTTTTTTGTGAAAGTTTCGCTCCTACGGAGCTCTGATTAATTTTTGAATTGCTTGCCCGTCGCTGACGCTAGGGCATGCAGGGTTTCGCTCCTACGGAGCTTGACAATTGTTGTTTGTTGCTAGCCTGTCGCTGACGCTTGGGCTAGCAAAGTTTCGCTCCTACGGAGCTTGGCAATTGTTGTTTGTTGCTAGTCTGTCTGACGCTTGGGATTACGGGGGTTTCGCTGCTATAGAGCTCAATGTAATTTCAATAGTGTTCTCTAACCTGCGATAATGTATGTTAAAGCTCCATAGGAGCGACAGATCACTAGCCAACGGTGAAACCGTTGGCTAGTGACAAGAAGTTTTCAAAGCTCCGTAGGAGCGGAACCAGGATCGGCGAATAAATATTCTGGATTGTAATCAACTCCATGGTCTATCAGCAGTTCAACATATTCTTCCTTAAATATTTTTTTTCGATGATGCTCTTCTTGGTTTGAAATGTAGTTCGATACCTTATGGACATGTCGTGGACTCACAGAAAAAGCACCAAATCCACTTTGCCATTCGAATTTTATGGGGGTGAATTTATTTTCATTAATAAATCGGGATGAATTTGCCTTGACATCGCGCATTAGTTCGGAGACGCTCATTTTGGCGTTCATCCCGATAAGTATGTGCATATGATCTTCCATGCAATTGATTCGCATGGTATGTTGATTGTTTTTTTCAATTATCCCGGTTGTGAATTTCAATAATCGAATTTTCCAATCGGGAGTGATTAATGCTGCGCGATGTTTGACTGCGAATACAGTGTGAATGTAGAGTTGTGTGTAGGTGTTGGCCATGATAATTGATTTTTATTGATTACTGAATTGTGTTTCGCTCCTGCGGAGCTCTGGTTAATTTTTGAATTGCTAGCCCGTCGCTGACGCTTGGGCTAGCGTTGTTTCGCTCCTACGGAGCTATGATGTATTTCATGTGTTGGCCCGTCGCTTGCGCTTGGGCTAGCAGAGATTGCGATTGGAGAACGGGAAATAAATTATTTCTACGACGTAGGTTTTCGATTCTCGCGAATCAGCGCAAAACGAAGTTCACTATACGAATAACTTTCGCCAAGATGCTCGCGAATTGGTGTGAGCGAAAACGTGCCCATTTCTTTGGCAGCAACCCGGATTATTTCCAGACGATCAGGTGCAACAAGCGCAGACGGCTCGATCCAACCTTCAGCTATGCAATCTGCAAGGTGAGACTCAATTGTACTGATTGCCATTTTTCGTTCAGCGGCAATTTCGGAAATTGATTTTCCGTAATTGTGCATTTCAAGAGTTGATTTAACGGAAGAACCTTTCTGCTTTTTGGGAGAAGGATCAGTTGGCGATTTCTTTTTTGCCTTTTTCTCGATAGGGCGGTCTTCTTCAATTTGTGCCGTGCCACTACTGGGAAGCGGAGCAATTGAATAAAGCTCTGATTTTGTAATATCTGTGTTATTGAGAACCGCCTTAATCAAAACTTCTGCTTTGTTGATTTGCTGAATCTGTTTCAACACGGCTCCTAGCAATAGTTTTACGTCAAGAATATATTGCTTCACGCGTTTCTCTTTCTGAACAAGTTCGACATGAGCATTGATTGTTTTCACAACAACTTCGAGTAAAGGCAGAAAGTAGTTTTTCGCCGCAACAACACGATCATGCAATTGTTCTTTTTGTCCACCGATTTTTCGGACTTGAGCGACAAATTTTCCAGACATCGTATTTAATTCATCAAGCTCATTGACGATTTTTTTTGCCCAACGCTCATGTTTACGACGGGCGCTACGTTGTTCTTCATCATCCGGAGCATTGATGTGTGCAATAAAAACATCGTTCAGTTTTGTAAGCGAGAAACTATTGGCGACATAATTCTCAATAAATATTTTGCCTTCAGTCTCAAGAACTGTGCTGAGCGATTCCGGCAATCCTTTAGTTCGTGAAAAATCAGTGATTGTTTGATCTTCCCGGAGCGATTTGAAGTTAACTTTGGTTGATAGAATCAATCCGTCCAGTGAAGTAAGTCTGGATAGCGCAACATAAACTTGTCCCGGGGCAAAAGCGTTTTCAATGTCAATAATAGCTTTCGAAAAAGTTAACCCCTGACTTTTGTGAACTGTAATGGCCCATGCGAGTTTGATTGGGAATTGAGTGAAAGTACCAATCACTTTTTCATCGACTGAATTTGTTTTCTCATCAACTTTGTAACGAATATTCTCCCACACATAACGGTTCACGTAAATCGTTTTATTCTCTTCCTCAAGGTGAACCTGAATGGCATCTCCATCACCGGTTGTGCCCATGAATTTTCCAATTTTTCCATTGAAAAATTTCTGTGTCCCACCCGGATCATTTTTTACGAACATAACCTGAGCGCCGATTTTCAATTCCAGCGCAGCGTCAAGAGGGTATGCTGATTCCGGAAATTCATCTTCTATAATCGCTTCAAGTGAAATTGATTTTCCTTTCAATTTTTTGAGCGCGTCTTTATTGATCGTATCGGCTTTATTATTGTGGGTTGTAAGCTGTATGTAATTGTCCTGTGGAATGGCATAATACCCAGGCTTGTAATATTTGTTCAGCAACTCTTCATCTTGTTTCGTGACGGTGTTGTTGCGCAGATTGTTCAACAGATGAATGAACGTGTTGTCTGATTGACGATATATTTTATCAAGTTCAATATAGAGAGGAGGAGAATCCTGAAGAACAACAGCATCAAAAAAGAAAGCGCTTTTGTAAAATTTCCTGAGGTGATTCCATTCGTAATCTTTTACTACGGGTGGAAGTTGAAGAAGATCACCAATGAAAAGAACCTGAACGCCACCAAACGGAAGATTGTGTGCACGACGAACACTTTTCAATACAGTATCAATTGCATCGACAGTATCTGCACGAAGCATACTGACTTCATCAATAATCAGCAACTCCATTTCCTGTAAAACTTTTCTTTTTTCTTTATTGATTTGTTGTTGACTCAGAAGAGTGTGACAGGTATTGATTTTTCCATCTTCAGAACGCCCCATGCTTTTGTCGTAAGTAGGAAGAAATGTTCCGAAGGGCAATTGAAACATGGAATGAATAGTCACTCCGCCTGCATTGATTGCGGCAATTCCCGTAGGAGCTACTATTACTGCATTCTTGTATGTGTGCTTAATAATGTTGCGCAGAAATGTTGTTTTTCCTGTACCCGCTTTACCCGTAAGGAAAATATTTCTCTGCGTGTGATTAATGAATTTCGCTGCAAGAGCAGCAGGATTTGTTTCCGTTACGGAAGTAGACATCATGAACATAAATTAAAGGATTAAATAACAAACTGTGTGAAAAATTTGAACCTATTGTGAAAAATTACAACTGAGACTATCTCAGTACCCGGTGCGAATATAAAACAGGTTATTTGAAATAGTCGGTTACAAACGTTTGTAATTGCTAAAGCGCTCCATTCCGAATAATTTCGAGAGCTTTTTCCAGCATAGGATTACGATTGGACATGTAATCGGCTGGTGTTGGCGCAACCGGATAGTGAGGAAGTACACCGTGACCATCATTCACCTGATCGAATTTGTTGATTCCTTGAATGGTTGACATTCGACAGCGAAGTTTTGTGTTGGGGAGTTCAAACGTACTTTCAAAAACATTTCCACCAGACACAACGCGATTGGAACCTGATTCTTCTCCAATGAATGTTGCGCGACCGTAATAATCCAAACAAGCCACAAAATCTCCGGCTGTTGATGTACTGCCACCATCCATAAGTACAATCAAATTTCCCCTGAACCAGGATTTTTGCGAGCGAAAAGTTCCGATTCCACTGTTCGGATACCATTGTGTTCGTAGCCGATTTTCGGAATCATTCCAATGTAACCTGTTAACCGTTTTGTATTTTTCAATATAGATGAAGGAAGTATCCAGCAGATGAGATATCAAATAGCTCGCGTACTCCGGGCTTCCACCTGCATTATCTCTTACATCGATTATCAAGTAAGGCGATTTCGTAGATGTTACGACTGACAAATATTGATGAATAGTTTTCTTGAATGAAGGAACGCCCATAGCACGTAGACTGTTTTTTTCAAATGTGCGAATCCGAAGTATGGCGATTGAAGAGTCATTTCGAAAGCGAAGAGTTATCGCAGAATCCTTTTTGCCCACTACATATCTTTCCGGATAATTTCTGTAGGCGTTTGCCCAAATGCTATCAACGGGAAGCGCTGTTTGTTTATGGGTATGAATTTTTCCCTGCGGATCGATGTATTCAATTTCAAAATAGCCAGCAGATTCCACGCAGTAACAGTAATAGTATGTGAAAAAATTATTCATCACCCAACTGACACGTGAAGAATTTTCTCCATCACGAGGAGCATAAGGTTGCATTCGCGCAATGATTTCTACTGTGCTTTTCCCATTGATGCTGACTATTTCTGACCCGTCAGGAATTGTTCGGTCCATGGAAGCACACAAGTCGGTAGTTATTTTATTGTTGTTGCACGTTACAAGAAAGGGGAAAAACCACGACTGGTTTCCATACCACCATTCGCAATCGTCATTGGGAAAAACGGATGTGTGACCGTCTTTCACTATCGACGTTAGTGGCCCGATGAATCTGTAAAACTGCATGTCGGTCATTGGCGAAGAAATATTTTTCGCCAGAGAATCGAATACATGATCCAGTTTTTCTTTCGAGATATAGAGATAAAGATTTGGATTGCGATGTTTCCACTTGTTGTGAAGAAATGAGAGATCTTCTTTCAATTCTTCCACAGAGTACATTTGATTCGCATCATATTTCGCGGCACGTTTTTTTTCACCTGCGGAAACGAATGTGAATATTAACGCAAGAAAAGGAAGTAGAAATTTCATCGCGAGTGAAAGTTACCAAAAAGTTCACAGTTTTTCGTTCTGAGTTCATTGTGGATTTGGCGTCAAGCAGCACCACCAGGCACAACTTATCGATTATCGTGCAAAGAAAAAACAGGAAACGTAGGATCCGAAAATGCATCGCGATCGAAGTTATAACGGTATGCACCATATGCTTCATGCGCCACATCAATGTCAAGTCCAAAGCAAGCATTTCCAGGGAAGAAAACTCTGTAGCCAACGTACTCTCCGTTTCTAGTTGGCGAATAACTCAAATCAAGTTCAGGAGTAATTCCTTTTGATCGTGTCTTGTTCATGTTATTTCTTCCCCAGCGAAGGAGCGATTTGCAAACTCCGGCGCGTAACATGATACTGTTATCGGAAAACAAGAGTGCCCCAGCGCTGAAAGTTCTATACCAGGTTTGCGTGTATAATTCTCCTTTGGAATAGAAGTAGGTAAGTGAAGAATACAATCCTGTAGAAGTTTTTCCTCCACCCATCTTAAATACGAATGGACTGTAACTTACTTCAGCGCCGAATGAAACTCCTGCACCGAAAATATAGCCAACGTGGACGCCGGGAATAACCATTTGTGGGTGGATGTCGATAGCCTGAGAATGACAAGAGAAAATGAAGAGAGTGCAGATCGTAATTGCTTTGGCCAGCGTAGGGTGATGGTACATGAAACTGCTTTTGCGGAATAACGTAGAATTGTTGAAACGATACAAATAAAGATGTAGTATTTAACGTTTGCAATAGGGTGGCGTTAGATGGAAGCGACATTGTGGTGTCAGGTGGCACCACCTGACACCACAATGTTGATTATCCCATCAACACTTCATAAGGAATTCCGAAAGCTTCGTGTAATGCTTTAATCATGCGTTTGGAAAGAGAGCGATTGCCACTTAGAATTGCAGACACTTTGCTTTTATCACCAATGACTTTTACAAGATCTTTTCTATCAATTCCTTTTTCATCCATCAGATATTTTAATGCTTCAATAGGATCAGGTGAATCTATCGGGAAGTGCTCTTCTTCATATTTATCCACAAGTGTTGCAAGAATATCCAGTTCATCTCCTTGCGGAGTACCGGTTTTTGCACCCCATATCTTTTCCATTCGCTTGAGAGCAAGTTCGTAATCTTTTTTTGTACGAATGGGTTTGATGTTCATGTTAGATTGTTTTTGCATTTATTTTATCGTACGATTTGTGCGTGCCAACAAATCTTATCCAAAGGATTTGTTTTTCATAATCAATAGCAGCTACAAGTCGATAATCATTTCCCTTAATGTTAAAAACAACGCGTTCATTTCCAACCACACTGGCATTCCTGAATTGTGCTTTCAACTCATTGAAATTTTTCCACTTTGATTTTTTTATTTCTCTGAACCAATTGATAAGAGGAGTTTCCGAGTCGGGATGTGAATCCCAGAATACCCGAATTGTTCTTCTCGCAATTATTCTCATATACGGACAAAGATATGAAAAGTTGCCAAAATGGCAACTTAGGCTGCGCGTATTTCAATCCCTCCGGAGAAGATCCGGTTCAGAGCGATTGCTCGAACTGCTACTAACTAAGGGAAGCTTTCAGTAGCTTTTCACGAGTCAATACCATCTCCTTCGCCACCTCCGCAATCGCTTCCGCATCAAATCCACACTCTTTCCACAACTCAGCTTGCTCTCCGTGCTCAATCCAATGATCAGGAATTCCGAGACGTTTTACTTCTGCGTGGTAATTGTGATCGGCCATGAACTCAATCACAGCACTTCCCATTCCGCCAACAATAGTTCCATCTTCGACTGTGATAACTTTATCAAATTTCGAGAAGACTTCATGAAGTAATTTTTCATCGAGTGGTTTCACGAAACGTATATCGTAATGCGCTGCATCAACACCCGATTTTTTCAAAACTGCACAAGCTTCGACAGCGAAATTTCCAGGGTGACCAATCGTTAGAATCGCAATATCTTTTCCATCACGAATTTTTCTGCCGGTTCCCACTGTAATTTCTTCGAATGGAGTTTTCCATATTGGCATCACACCTGTTCCTCTTGGGTATCGAATTGAGAAGGGGAAACTGTTTTTCTCAAGTTGCGCGGTGTACATGAGGTTACGCAATTCAGATTCGTTCATCGGTGCGCTGACAACCATATTCGGAATGCAACGGAAGTATGCTAGATCGAAATTGCCATGATGTGTTGGTCCGTCCGCTCCGGCCAGTCCGCCACGATCGAGACAAAATACAACGTGCAAATTCTGCAAAGCAACATCGTGCACAACCTGATCGTAGGCGCGCTGCATGAATGAAGAATAAATATTGCAGAACGGAATTTTTCCTTGTGTTGCCAAACCTGCAGAGAAAGTTACTGCGTGTTGTTCCGCGATGCCCACATCAAACGCACGATCGGGCATGGCCTTCATCATGATGTTGAGCGAACATCCGGAAGGCATGGCTGGAGTAATTCCCATGATCTTCGGATTTAATTCCGCAAGTTCAACAATGGTATGACCGAATACATCCTGATATTTTGGAGCTTGCGGTTCGTTGGTTACAGGCTTTACAATTTTGCCTGTTGTTTTGTCGAACAATCCCGGTGCGTGCCACAATGTTGGATTTCCTTCTTCAGAAAATTTGAATCCTTTTCCTTTCGTGGTAAGTACATGAAGAATTTTCGGACCGGGAATATCGCGCAAGTCGCGCATGATTTTCACGAGGCGATCAACATCGTGTCCATCGATAGGACCGAAGTAACGAAACTTAAGCGATTCGAAAAGATTACTTTGTTGGAGCAAAGCGCCTTTCAGGGAGTCGCTCACTTTTGTTGCAATCGTCTGTGCATCGGGACCAAACTTGCTGATCTTTCCGAGCAGTTTCCACACTTCGTCTTTTACTTTATTATACGTGTGTGATGTTGTAATATCATTCAGGTATTCTTTTAGCGCGCCAACGTTGGGATCGATGCTCATGCAATTGTCGTTGAGAACAACAAGCAAATTACTTTTCTCTGTTCCTGCATGATTGAGAGCTTCGAATGCCATTCCAGCAGTCATCGCTCCATCTCCAATCACAGCAACAACTTGACGATTTTCTTTATTGCGATCAGCCGCAACGGCCATTCCTAACGCAGCGGAAATTGAAGTTGAAGAGTGACCAACACCAAACGTGTCATATTCACTTTCACTTCTTTTCGGGAAACCGGAAATTCCTTTGTATTGGCGATTAGTATGAAAACTATCGCGACGCCCCGTCAGAATTTTATGGCCGTAAGCCTGATGACCCACATCCCATACGAGTTGATCATATGGAGTTTTGAAAATGTAATGCAGTGCAACAGTTAATTCAACAACACCAAGACTTGCGCCGAAATGTCCGCCTTTTACGGAAACAAGATCAATGATGTACTGACGCAACTCTTTAGCGACCTGAGGAAGTTGATCCTCGTTCAGAAGACGCAAATCAGCAGGTGAATTGATGCGGCTGAGTAGTGAGCCGGGCGCAAATTCCTGTCCGTTAAAGTTGGTGTTTGACATGTAATGTTGATACAACCAGTTTACCAATACAAAGGTAAGGCTTTTTGTTATTGCCTAGTTTGGGCTAAAAACGTGGAAACCAACGGTTTTGTATACTGTAAACGGTTAATACATGTTAATGATTGATTCATCATAGGGGCGGTGTTGCTTATCGAAATCTATTGGATTAGCGGCTGAATTACCATAATTTTAATGCAAGCCTTCCGAAATTGTTTCCTGACAAGGCGGGAAAATAATAATATCAGCGGCAACTGATATGAACCACATGAATTGAATCAGACACTTTTGAAATGAAAAAATCATTTACTCTTTTCGCTCTCAGCGTTTCGCTAATCGTAAATGCTCAATGGCAAGATGTAGGAGGTGGGGTTAACGGAAGCACGCATGTCATTACTACATGGAACAATATGCTTATCGATGGCGGAAGTTTCAATGGTCCTTGCGGACGAATTGCAGGTTGGAATGGATTTGCGTGGAATTGTTTCGCAGGTGGAGTTGGACTTGTAGCGCGCGACGCTATTTCATTCAACGGAAATCTTGTTGTGTGTGGAGATTTTTGGAATGTCAATCAACCTTGTCCGAATGGAAACGGTATTGCGCAATGGGACGGAAGCCAGTGGACTCCATTTGGAACCGGATTCAATAATGATGTATTGTGTCTTACGATCTGGAATGGACAGCTTGTTGCAGGTGGAGATTTTACAACTGCTGATGGCAATCCGGTTTCGCGAGTAGCGCGTTGGACTGGCACTGCATGGGTTGGAATTGGTGGAACATCTGACTTCAGCAATGATATTCGATGTCTCACAGTTTACAATGGTGAGCTTTGGGCAGGTGGAGATTTTTCTAACGTTGGCGGAAATACTCCAGCTGACGGACTTGTAAAGTGGAATGGGACGGCATGGGTCGGAGGAAACAGCGGCGTAGATATTGCAGGAGGAGTAGATAGTACTGTGCGCTGTTTTTATGTTGATCCACAAACAAACTTACTTTACATGGGAGGACATTTCGGGCAACTGAACGGAGATCCTAATTGTGCCGGAGTTGCAGTTTATAACGGAAATGCTTGGTCACCATTAGGAACGGGAGTGAACAGTTACGTACGTGCATTGACAAAATACAACGGGACTATTATCGTAGGTGGCGATTTCTCGATGGCGGGAAGTGTACCGGCGAATAAGATCGCACGATGGAATTATGTGACATCAACCTGGGCCGCAATGGGAACAGGTATGAATGACT
>CAZBYM010000078.1:0-11888 GCA_964495745.1 uncultured Chryseobacterium sp.
ATCACCACGGGAAGGCGGACGGGGCGTGCCGAGTTGGACGAGCACGCCGAAGGGGTCCACTACTCGGAAATTGATGTTGACTTTAAAAGATCGAAAAGGTCGCAGGCGGAAGTCTTGGGAGAGGTAAGGGCCAAGCTCTCGCAAATCCCGGGGGTGGTTCTCAATATCGGCCACGATCTCCTTGAACTTCTTAACAATCCGAATATTATTCAAGGACTGATGAGTATCGAGGTTAAAAGCGATCATATTTATATGCACTTAGTTGAAAGTGCTCCTTTTAATAAAGGCAAGAATAAGGTTTATCTTAGAGTTGCTGGAAATTTAGTTGCTTTTGCTTGTCGACTCTCTTTCCAGAGGGGTTTTGAAGGCAACATTTCCTTTTTGGCCAAATCTCAGCTTGTCAAACATTATGAAAAAACTCTCGGTGCTGTTCATTTTGGAGGGCGTGTTATGATAATTGATGCCAAGGCCGCCTTGAATCTAATTAATAGATATTTTAAAAACATAAAATCATGAAACGAAAGAAGAAAGAACTTGACGTCGACTTCATTGGTGAGCAAAAACCATTAACGAAAGAAGAAGAGAAAGCCATTAGTGAATTTATTAATAAGCTAAAAGGAAAAAATAAATCGATACCGACTAAACGAGCTAAAAAAGCCGCGTAGTTACTTGAGCAACCACCAGCATCCGAACGTCTTCCAAATTCACTTTTGTCGGCTGCAACTATCGGTGTGAAACCCATTTTTTTGATGCTCAGGTGGATTACAAATTAACTTAAAGATATTTTTACTTCATGAGTGCTCAAATTTTCGATAAGCACATTTTTATTTGCACCAATCAGCGCGCTGAAGGAGCTCCACGAAGAAGTTGCGGAGAAAATCACGGAATGCAATTGGTGGAAGAATTCCGCAAGCAACTGAAAGAAAAAAAACTGCTGATGCGAATACGTGCCCAGAAATCAGGTTGTCTTGACATCTGCGACTTCGGCCCGACTGTAGCAGTATATCCTGAAGGAATTTTTTATGTGAACGTTCAACTAGCAGACGTCGCAGAAATAATTGATGAGCACATTGCGAATAATCGTCCGGTTGAACGACTGCGTTTCCAACGTCGCACAGTATAATCACATGACAATTCTTCCTGATAAACCGCCGGGTTCGCTGCAAGAAAAAGACCTAGTTGCACTGTTGCTTCAGGATGCGATCTCCATTTTGCAAAATGATTTTATCCTCTGTGGACTTGATGTTTCATGGATAGATCAGAATATTCAAGACGTATTTGAACTTAAAAGTCTTATGCGCCCGGTAGTTGAAAGAACGGGTGGTCCGGGATCTGAAGTCTTTTATAGGTTGTTGTATCGGGTAGATATTCCTGAAGAGAAAATCTCAGATGCACTGATTTCTTCTGCAGATAAAGATATTTCATCAGTTATCAGCGAAATGATCATAATTCGGGCACTTCAGAAATCGTATTACCGAATGAAGTATCGAGAAGGAACTTGACAGTATTCATCTCTTCGGTGTAACTTTGCTTTGTGATTCAACTGAAAGAGGAGAAATGGATACGCTAAGTTTTTTGAACAGTGCCGATCCGAACGCGATCGAAGATATTTATCGCCGTTTTCTTGCAGACAAAAATTCGGTAGATGAAAGCTGGAAGATATTTTTTCAGGGCTTCGCTTTCGCCAAAAGAAATTATGAAGATTCAGATGGAATTCCTGAGCGCGTTCGCAAAGAATTTAATGTTATTAATCTGATCAATGGCTATCGTTCCCGAGGTCACTTGTTCACAGACACGAATCCGGTTCGGTCAAGAAGAAATTATTCACCCACATTAGCCATTGAAAATTTCGGACTTGTACAATCCGATCTGAAAGAAACATTTCATGCTGGTGTGCAGATTGGAATAGGTCCTGCTACACTAAAAGATATTGTTGCACATCTTGAACAAACCTATTGCCAATCTATAGGTGCAGAATTTATGTTCATCCGTGACCCCCAAAAACTAAATTGGTTGTTGGAGCGCATGGAACGAAGCAGGAACACACCAGCATTCAGCACGATTGAAAAGAAAGAAATTTTCGAGAAACTTTCACAAGCCGTTCTCTTTGAAAATTTTCTTCACACCAAATTTGTTGGACAAAAACGATTTTCACTTGAAGGTTCTGAAACGCTTATTCCGGCCATGCACAGTATTATCAGTCATGGAGCTGAACTTGGAATAAAAGATTATGTTATTGGAATGGCTCATAGAGGAAGGTTGAATATGTTGGTGAACATCATGGGCAAATCGTATCGTGATTTATTCGTAGAGTTCGAAGGAGCGCCAACCGACGATTCACTTTATGATGGAGACGTGAAGTATCATGTGGGCTATAGTAGTGATCGTACGTTGACGAATGGAAAGAAAGTTCACATAAGTCTTACCGCAAACCCCTCACACCTTGAAGCAGTGAATCCGGTAGTTGAAGGTATTTCACGTTCCAAAATTGATCATGTCCACAATGGAAATATGCAGGCCGTATGTCCAATTTTAATTCATGGCGACGCTGCAATTGCAGGACAAGGGATAGTGTACGAGGTCATTCAGATGATGTCGCTCGATGGGTTCAAAACCGGTGGCACAGTGCACATCGTGATTAACAATCAAGTTGGATTTACAACAGATTACCTTGATGGACGTTCATCAACCTATTGTACAGATGTGGCCAAAGTTGTGCTTTCTCCTGTGTTCCATGTAAATGCTGATGATGTGGAAGCAGTAACCTTCGCTGTTGAAATGGCGTTGGATTACAGACAGAAATTTGGACGCGATGTTTTCATTGATTTGCTTGGATACAGAAAATATGGACATAACGAAGGCGATGAACCTCGATTCACCCAACCGTTGTTGTACAAACAAATCGCTGGTCATCCGAACCCGCGTACAATCTACGCAGAGCAACTCAAGAAAGAATTGGTTCTGACCGACACTGAAGACACAGACAGTGAATTGCAATTTAAAGAACTTCTTCAGCGAGAACTTGAACTCGCACGCACAGAAGGGAAACCTAAAATCGCAGCACATCTTGAAGGACCATGGAAAGGTTTGCGCCGTTCAACATCAGAAGATTTTCTATCATCGCCACCAACCGGTTATGAGAAAGAAAAACTTTTGTCGCTTGCAAAAAGATTGTGCACTCTTCCTGCCGACAAACCCTTCTTCAGTAAAATCGTAAATATTTTTCGCGATCGTGCTGCAATGATTGAGAAGAATTCTTTTGATTGGGCAATGGGTGAATTACTAGCGTATGGAACACTTCTGGAGGAAGGATTTCCTATTCGATTCTCAGGACAAGATGTAGAAAGAGGAACGTTCTCTCATCGACATGCAGTCGTAAAAATTGATGATTCCAATGAAGAGTACCTCCCACTGAATCACATCGCAGATCAGCAGGCTAAATTTGAAATTTACAATTCGCTCTTGTCAGAATATGCTGTTTTGGGTTTTGAGTTAGGTTACGCCATGGGAACACCTCGCGGTTTAACAATTTGGGAAGCGCAATTCGGAGATTTTTTCAACGGTGCACAAATAATAATTGACCAGTTTCTCACAAGCGCTGAATACAAATGGCGCCGCATGCACGGACTGGTGATGTTACTTCCTCACGGTTATGAAGGACAAGGGCCAGAACATTCGAGTGCCCGTTTGGAGCGATTCCTCCAGCAATGTGCTGAATACAATCTGCAAATTGTAAATACAACCACTCCAGCACAGCAATTTCATGTACTTCGTCGTCAATTGCATCGGGAATTCAGAAAACCACTAATCTGCTTTACACCGAAAAAACTACTTCGCTATCCAGCCTGTGTTTCAAAACTTGAAGATTTTACGAACGGTAAATTTCAAGAAGTAATAGATGATTCACAGGTAAGTCCTGCCAATGTGTTGAAGGTTATTTTCTGCTCGGGAAAAATTTACTATGATCTTATCGAACACCGCGAGAAAATAAAAACCAATGACGTTGCTATTGTTCGCGTCGAACAGCTCTACCCTCTTCCCATTGCACAAATGAATGGCATTGTTTCAAAATACATGAACGCTGTCCAACATTCATGGGTGCAGGAAGAACCGGAAAACATGGGCGCTTGGAGTTTTGTACATAGAAAATTTACTACAAAGTCGCTTAGCTATGTTGGACGTGCGGAAGCTGCGAGTCCTGCGACAGGATTTTCCAAGATGCACATTGCAGAAACAAATTCGCTTCTGGAAGCAGCATTCCTTCCTGTACAAAAGAAAAATAATGTCTCAGATGTTAAAATCTGATTTACACTTAAACAGATAAAACATGGCAATCATAGAACTCAAAGTTCCAAGTCCAGGAGAATCGATCACGGAAGTTACGATTAGCAAGTGGCTTGTAAAAAGCGGCGATGTAGTTGAAAAAGATCAGGAGCTCGCGGAAATTGAATCTGACAAAGCAACACTGACTTTGAATGCAGAAGCGGAAGGGAAAGTAGAAGTGATAGGCAAAGACGGTGACATAGTGAAAGTAGGTGATGTAATTATAAGAATCGATACAAGTGTAAAATCAACTGCAGAATCCAAAACAAAACAAATAAAAAAACAAACTCCGGATTCTAAAAAGTCTACGCCAGAAGAAAAGTCAGTAAATACTTCGATAAGCACCGAAGAATCACACGCAGCAAAAACTTCTCCTGTTGCAAAAAATATTCTCGCCGAAAATCACATTGAGTCGAAAAATGTACACGGGAGTGGACCAAATGGACGAATCATGAAAGGTGATGTTCTTGCAGTCATGTCACAAGGCTTTGATCAGAATTTGGTCGCCACAGGTTGGGGAGGCAAACGCAATGAGCGTACTGAAAAAATGAGCCCCTTAAGAAAAAAACTTGCGCAGCGGCTCGTTGCAGTGAAACAAGAAACTGCCATGCTTACCACGTTTAATGAAGTTGACATGAGTGCAATCATGCAACTCCGAAATAAATACAAGGAACAGTTCAAGGAAAAATACGGAGTGAGTGTTGGTTTCATGTCATTCTTTACGAAAGCTGTTTGTGAGGCTTTGCAACAATTCCCTGCGGTCAATGCATCGATTGAAGGAGACAACATTGTTTATCATGAATATTGCGATATTGGAATTGCAGTAAGTGCGCCGAAAGGCCTGATGGTCCCTGTCATTCGCAATGCAGAAACCATGAGTCTGGCGCAGATTGAAAGTGACATCAAGCGACTCGCCCTGAAAGCACGCGACAGCAAACTCAGCATCGATGAAATGACAGGAGGAACTTTCACGATAACCAACGGAGGTGTCTTCGGTTCGTTGATGAGCACTCCGATTCTTAATCCCCCACAAAGTGCAATTCTTGGAATGCACAATGTTGTGGATCGTCCTATTGCACTAAACGGTCAAGTTGTAATCCGCCCAATGATGTACGTTGCGCTCAGTTATGATCATCGCATCATCGACGGAAAAGAGAGCGTGAGTTTCCTTGTGAAAGTGAAGGAAATGTTGGAGAATCCTGTCAAGATTTTGTTTGGCGGAAAAAATCCGGAAGAAATTATTCTCGGACTTTGAACAAATACAAGTGAATATTTTTGCTCGATTCACCTTCCCGTTCTATTCGCCTGCATGAACGAATGTGAAATTGATACTGAACGGGTCTGTTGAATTGCTGCAGCGAATGAAATAGATTCCGGTCGCAATTTCAGTAAGATCAAACTCATAGCTGTAGAATCCGGTTTCACTTTTTGCAACGCTCACCAAACTCCCGTCACATCCATACAGTTCTATCCGGTCAAAAGTTCCGTGACTCCATCCTATTCCAAGGAATGTACTTGCCGGATTCGGTCCATATGTAACAATTGGTGCTCCGGATTCCAGCGGCGCACCTACTCCAGCAGGAAAATAATTATCATAGGTCACGGTTACACACGAATTATTATTCATGTCGGTAGTTTCCCAAAAACAATAATTGATCGTAGCAATTCCTCCGTTGTTATTCGGAAAATAATATCCCTCAAAAGCTGCAGTGGCTGTAGGGTTCATATACTCTGCAATACCAGACGAATCCACACTCGGCGGGTATTGAGTCATTCCCCAAATGAACGCGTTCGACGCCCCCGAGGGCTGCGAAATCACGAGTCGTCCGGCAGTGACGTTATGCGGAACTGAATCTGTGTTTTCAACAGTGAGGCTCACCTGCATTTGCGCGCTGTTGGTGTCGACAAGATAAATCACACCAGACGTAACGTCATTCATTTGTGCATCAAAGATCCGAAACGTTCCTTGCGCAGATAATGCGCCGAAAGACATGAACAAGATGAAAAAAATGTTTTTCATGTTATCTGAGAATAACAAATGGCTCATAGAAGCCACCGCTGTTATCATTCACAACTTTGCATACATAATTGCCATTCTCCAACGAGCTAACATCGACATCATGCCACGCAGTATTTGCGCCCGAATAATCCATCAGCACGAGTCGGCCTGAAGCGTCAAATATTTCTATTCTGCAATTCTCTCCTGGCGAATTGAACAGAATTTTCAGTTGGTCTTGCGCAGGATTTGGAAATATTCTCGCGCCAATAGCAATCTCATCGTCAGTTGTGTTCGTACTAATACACTGCAGATATGTCCTGTCTGTCCAGTATGTACTATTAATTAAGGCATATTGCATTGGTGAAAAAGAAGTTCTGCAAACTTTGCGCGAGTACGACATAATGTTCGTCACATCCGGTTGATAAGCCATGTTATTCAGATCCACAGCAGTTCCGGTATACACGCATGCCGTGTCAACAAGACCCGACAATCCAGGATCAGCTGGAGTATCACACAAATAATCTCCTTCGAACGAACAATTCGAACCGTCAACCAGCTCATCAGAAGAACCTCCGTGCGTATGCATCACGCCCATGTAATGGCCGAGCTCATGCGCAAGTGTGCTTCCATTCGTAGCGCATGTTCCGGAAATAAAACAAGCGTCTGGTCCGCCTGGATACCACGCGTAACCGCAAACGTATGTTGTATTCATTGAAACTGTATTTCCGAAATACAAGTTCACCACATTGGGCGTAAAGTGATTCGTAAGTAAATAGGTTTCGTCAGTGCTGGATTCATAATCGTACAGACTATCGTCATCAATCATTTCAGCCGCGACGCATTCAATGAAAATCAATCCGGCATTCTCATAATAATAATTCGCGGAATCGAGCTCTGTTTGTATTTGCTGAAGGGTAAGTGCGGAATTTCCATTTGATTCACGTAACAGGTGTATATGCACAGGAACAATAGTCAATCCGCCCGTAATTGTATACGATTGCAAATCAGCAACACGTTGCGTAGCTGCCTCAGCATAACCCGAAGGCATTACAGTCCCACATTCCTGCATTTGAGCGCTCATGCTCATTTGAAAGGCGAGTAAACCCGCGAAAAGTACTATTGTGTTTTTCATCGTATTTCAAATATACGAATTGTGTGCTTGATTATCTTTACGTCATGGACAAGCAGGAAGTTTCCGCATTTATTGAAGCCAATAGAAATCTTTGGAATAAACGCACTAGTGCACATGTTGATTCAGAATTTTACGATGTGAAGTCATTTTTGGATGGAAAATCATCGTTGAACAAATTCGAACTTGATTTGCTCGGAGATATTAATGGGAAATCTTTACTGCATCTTCAATGTCATTTCGGACAAGACACGCTTTCATTGGCACGAATGGGCGCAAAAACGTCGGGCGTTGATTTTTCAGCAACAGCTGTAGAAGCTGCAAGAAATCTAAATGACCAACTCGGGCTCAAGTCCAAATTCTACTGCAACGACGTTTTTGAAACGCGAAAATATTTGAGTGAAACATTTGATATTGTTTTCACATCATATGGAACCATCGGTTGGCTACCAAAACTCCAACCCTGGGCAAAGGTTGTTGCGGAATCGCTTAACACAAATGGAATTTTTGTGATGTGCGATTTTCATCCTTTTGTGTGGATTATGGATGAAGAATACCGAACGATCAAGTACAGTTATTTCAATCTGGAAGTGATCGAATCTGAAACGACTGGAAGTTATGCAAGTCACCCCAACCTACATGAACCATTGAAGGAATTCGGTTGGAATCATTCATTCTCGGATTTATTGGGTGCATTGCTCGCCGAAGGTTTACAGTTGGAAATATTTAATGAGTATGACGGTTCACCCTACAATTGTTTTCCTGAGATGGAGATTGGAACCGATGGACTATTTCGTTTTTCACATTGGGGAAAGAAAATTCCTTTGGTGTATGGAATACGTTTTAGAAAATTGCAGCGCTTCTGATTCAAGAGTTATTGACCGCAACCTTTCGTGAAGTGAAAATACCTGGTGTGAGACATGAACATAAGTACCTACTTTTGTTTGCATGAGTAGCCTCTTCCAGAAACTGAAAAGTTGGTTCGTACCCGTCGGCATTGAAGAAGTGAGAGGGCAGCTTGATCACACGTTGGAAGTGAACATGTATCGCGGAAAAACTTTTCTTGATAGCGAACAGGTCAACTACTCCTACGGATCACTGCAGGATGTTTTCGATCATGCGTTTATCAAAACCGATTTATACGATCAGTCAATCTCAACTTGCCTCATCCTGGGTTTTGGAAGTGGAAGTGTGGCCGATCTGCTTCTGAAAAAGTGTAATCCGAAAATGGTGATTACCGGAATTGAGGCCGACATAGAAGTGATTCGTTTGGCAAAAAAACATTTTCCAATATCAACTTCAGAAAGTGTGACAATTATTCACGACACTGCAAATGATTTTGCCGAGCAAGATCGGAACACATATGACCTGATTGTCATTGACGTTTTCATCGAAGATGTTGTCCCTGAAACTTGTCAGTCAAGAGAATTTCTTGTGCACATAAAAAAACTCCTTGCCCCGAGCGGAAAAATTTATTTCAACATGATGGACATTGCCACTGAACTCACTCAGCAAGGTGAATTAGCCAAACGCATGAAAAGTGTGTTCGGAAGCGTGATTGATATTCCGGTGCACCGAGGTGGAGCCGGGAATCATGTGTACGTCGCACGGTAATCAGTAGTCAGTATCAGTAGTCACTGATCTCCCACTGACTACTGATACTGACTACTGCCATTACTTATTCGGCTGCTTCCCTTCCCACTTATCCACAATCACACCTTCTTTGATCGGGCGGAATGCAGTTCGGCGGTTTTTCTGATGTGCGGCTTCGCTTTCTTCTTTGGTTGGCATTGCTGCAATATCTTTCTCAGTGATGAGTGGTTTTGATTCGCCATAACCTTGAGCAACCAAACGATCGGCTGCAATTCCTTTCGAGATCAAATAATCAACGCAACTCTTTGCACGCGCCTGGGAAAGAATCTGGTTGTACGAATCACTTCCTCGCGCATCTGTATGTGAACTGATCTCCACACTTAAGTTATCGTTCAACTCGAGGAAAGCTGCAAGGTCGTCGAGAATTTTCATTGACTCCGGACGAAGTGTTGCTTTATCAAAATCGTACTCAATTCCTGGAATAACAATATCTCCTGCAGGAATAGGCGTGAGGTAAAAGTCATGCACAAATAATGAGTCGTCAGTGAGCCCAACAGTCGAGATATTGGTTGCATCACCAAAGAACTTATTCTTCTGCGCTTTGATATACAACTCCTGACCTAAACTTAATTCTGATTCGTAATAACCTGCGCTATCGGTAATGATGTAAAATGGTTCAGTATCACCACGAACGTCTTTGAAGGTCAAAAGCGCATTGCTGATTACTTCATTCGTCTCAACATTGTAAACGTAACCTTTGATTGCAAACTTCAATGGCTCGTTCTGGAATGAATACGCCTTGTAACAATACGGACTTCCAACTCCACATTGCTCGCAGTTCTCACGATCAGAAGAGAAATAACCTTGTTGCTGCATACGGTCCATGGTGAAATAAGCATCGTCCCGTGAAGAATTAAAAGGAGCGTCCAAATTTCTTGGAGAAGACCATGTATTGTCGTCTGCGTTGTACGAAGACTTTACAATATCCAATCCGCCATATCCGCTGAAACCATTCGAGCTATAAAATAATGTACTCGAAGTGAAGTGATAGAACGGAGTTATTTCATCATCAGCCGAATTGATTACAGGACCCATATTTTCTGCCGGCCCGGGATTACCTTCTTCATCTAATGTACATTTCCAGATATCCAATCCACCTTGCCCACCAACACGATTCGAAACAAAATACAACGTCGATCCATCATTTGACAAGAACGGCATCATCGATTGTGTTCCAGGTACATTTACATTGGCATTAAGTTTTTGTGGGGCGAGCCAAACATCACCGACATTACGGCACATATAGATCGAACATTCAGTGTGCTCATCATTCCATCTTGTAAAGAACAAATGCTCACGACCGAAAGAAACACTTGCTGCTCCTTCATTAGCTGGCGTGTTGATTTCACCAATGCTCGTCACCAACGGTTGTGGCTTCATCCATACTCCATTCACGCGAGTAGAAATAAACATATCCGTTGAATACTTATCCAATCCTTGCTTCTTCTGATCTGCAGTCGCTGCATTTCCAGGTTTAGCACAACTGAAAATCAAAATATTCGGATCTCCATAATAGCCTGCCGCGAAAGTTGCAGTACCAGCGTTAATATTACTGTCAAGCTTAGTAATAATCACTTCCTTCTTAATTCGCGTTGTGTCTTGCGAATTCAAACAACCGCCAATATTGCGAGTTGCTCTTCGCGCTTCAGGACTATCCGATTCTTTTCCGACTTGATACGCTTCATACTGAACGATTGCTTCAGGATATTTCGAATTATTCTGCAACGCAACTCCGTACCAATACTGCGCATCTGGAAAACGTTTGTCTGGTTTCGCAACGGCTTGCGTATACCAAAGTTCTGCGTTGTCGTAATCATGCAACAAACGATAACATTCTGCAATGCGATGAATCGTGTAAATTGTTCTTGAATCATTTCCCTCGACCAGAACAGGAGTAACTTTTGTAGTATCTACCTGTGCATTCTTCAACGCAACAGAATCTACAGTCTTCTTTGGAGGCGTGTAAGGACGGCACTCATATGGAGTAACGAGATCGCGATCACTCCCTGGAGCAATTTGAACTACGTGCTGATAACAAGATAGCGCAAGTTTGTAGTCTCCATTATCATAAGCATTATCTGCAAACTCCAGCCACTCTCTTCTGCTCTGCGAAAAAAGCGAAGTTGTTGCAAGAACCAGAACGACAATTAACGAGCTAAACTTTCTCATAGTCGTGGGCAATTAGGAGCAACATTCGGAACATTTCTCTTTGCAATATAAATGAGTGAGAACTCGATCCCACCGCGATTGTTTGTTGCTGGTTTCAATGTCGACACGTTTACATCATAACTCAATCGGTATGTAAACTGGCCCATCTTCAAACCAAGTTCCATGATAGCAGCATCCTTCGAGCGAAATGTTGGCCCAACGATCAAATACGCTTCTTGGTTTGGCAAATAAATATTTGCGAGTAACCCGTAAACAATTTCCTGATCGTTCGTTTGTTTCATATACAACAAACGTGGATTCAAGACCAAGCGTTCTGTAATTCCTATTCGTGCGCCCGTATGCAATACATAATGGATTGGAAGTTTGCTCGTATATCCAAAGAAAGATTCGTTCGGTTGATTCAAATTCGAAGCGGAAAAACCAACGAAAGGATTTATACGGCTTCCGTCTTTAGCATAGTAATAAAGTGCTCCAACATTCACCATCATGTTGTAATCTGTTTCTCTCGCTGCAGAAGATTCACCGCTAGGCACGGTCATGTCGAAATTGTTCTGACTCATGGAATATTGATTGTTCCAGCTAAGTCTTCCCATGTCAACACTTTTCTGAACTCCA
>CAZBYM010000079.1:0-11859 GCA_964495745.1 uncultured Chryseobacterium sp.
TCTTTAACGTTTCACATTATTTGTCTATCAAAAATCGTTCCATTTTTCGGAAATCTTCCCTTTTTGCTTAATTTGGTGGAAGTAAATCCGATTTATGTTACGTCAAAGTCTTCAGCAACGTTTACTCCAAAAGCTATCGCCCCAGCAAATTCAGCTCATGAAAATGCTGCAACTTCCTACAGTTGCGCTCGAACAACGCATCAAGGAAGAAATGGAAATAAATCCTGCACTGGAAGAAGGTCAGGAAAATGAAGAAGATGAGAAAGACGACATTTCCGAAGATGATGAAGGACTTTTTGATGAAGAGGAAACAACAGATGGCGATGACAATGTAACCAACGAGAAAGATGACGAGCATGTAAAAGATGACGCCATTGAGATCGACGATTACATGGACGAAGACGAAGCGTACTCGTACAAAGAGCAAACGAATAATTCCAGTGCAGACGATGAGAAACGCGAGTCTCCGTTATCTCAAGGACCTGGATTTCACGAACAACTTCTCACGCAACTCGGATTACAACCGCTTGATGATCATCACTATCAAGTTGGCGCTTATTTGATCGGGAATATTGACGAAGACGGCTACATGCGTCGCGAACTCGCGGCTATCGTAGATGACATTGCGTTCTCGCAAAACATTATTACCAACGAAGAAGAATTGTTGGAAATGCTTACGCTGATTCAATCGTTCGATCCTCCGGGAGTTGCCGCTCGCGATTTGCAGGAATGTTTGTTGTTGCAATTGCAACGCAAACAATACAAAACAACAGAAACAATTCTCGCCATGCGCATCATCAAGGAGCACATGGAAGAATTTTCGAAAAAACATTACGATAAAATTGCACGACGACTTGGTGTTGAAGATGATTCATTGAAGCAAATCATCAACGAAATTATTCATCTGAATCCGCGCCCGGGAAATGCAGCCGGAGATACAGCGCGCGCCGTTCAGGATGTTGTTCCTGATTTTCAGATTTACAACACCGACGGAAAACTGGAACTGGCTCTGAATGATCGTAACACTCCTGAACTTCGCGTAAGCGGAACGTACGGGCAAATGCTCCAGGAGTACGCGCGAAGCAAAGACAAAAGCAGCAAAGAAGCGGTCACATTTCTCAAACAGAAAATTGATTCTGCGAAATGGTTTATCGACGCCTTGAAGCAGCGTCAGCAAACATTATTGCTTACCATGCAGTGCATCATGCAATATCAATACGAATATTTTCTTGACGGAGATGAAACTCATCTTAAGCCAATGATTCTGAAAGATATTGCCGACAAAATTGGTCTAGATATTTCTACTGTATCGCGTGTAGCGAACAGCAAATATGTACAAACTCAATTCGGAACTTTTCTTTTGAAAACATTTTTCTCTGAATCTCTTTCTACCGATTCAGGAGAAGAAGTTTCAACGCGAGAAGTGAAGAAAATTCTCTCCGATTGCATTGGTGCAGAAAATAAACGTCGTCCACTTACAGATGATGCGCTGGCAAAAATTCTGAAAGACAAAGGCTACAACATCGCACGTCGCACAGTAGCAAAATACCGCGAGCAGCTGGATATTCCTGTTGCGCGTATGCGTAAAGAAATTTAATTGTGCGTTCCGCTTCGAAAGTCATTTCGATTTTATTGCATCCTGTGCTGATGCCAACCTTCGGCGCACTCTGTTATTTTTTCCTCTTCCCTACTGTTTCAAGAATTACTGATCCTGCGATTCTTTGGAAATTGCTTGCAGTAATTTTTGTCGCTACTGCTATTCTTCCGTTGATATCCGTTCTCATCATGCTAAAGTTCGGAAGGATTTCCACTATCTACATGGAAGATCAAAGTGAGCGTAACTGGCCACTTTTGCAAACTGCGGTTGTCTATGCATTTGCGTTTTATACACTCAAAACAAAATCAGTTCCCGTTTTTATTCCGCTTTTTATTCTTGGTGCAATTGGATCGATGGTTCTTGCGATGGTGATTAATCTTCGTTGGAAAATCAGTCTGCACATGATTGGCATCGGAGGATTCTGCGGCGGACTTTCCGCATTATTCATTCTCACTCAAGAAGGCAATCCGATTTATCTCGCTGTTGCTTTTGTGCTCGCAGGAATTCTAGGAACAGCACGGCTGCTACTTAACGCGCACAACGCACTTCAGATCCTCGCTGGATTTGCGTTGGGATTTGCGATTGAACTTGGGTTGTTGATGATTGTGGTCAACTAGTGTTGCACCACAACTTCCTCCCGCATAAACCCAGCTTCATTCTCCAGCGTAAACGAATACATTCCGTTCTCTAAAAATCCAAGATCTATTTGTTGTGAAGAACTTGAATTGAGATTTTGCTCTACCACCAATCTTCCTGTCAAATCAAACACACGAAGTGTTGACGCTTCATTCAGATTGCGGATTGTAATTACTCCATTTGATGGATTCGGAAACAATGCAACTTGCGAAAGATTGTTTTCTCCAATGTCAACTACCGTTATCGGTGCTGCATTCGAGAATGATTGAACAAAATAATTCGTTTGTGAACTTTGCTGCAATCGCATTGGCACACATGCGGAATAAAGCGCAACACCGATTTTATAATAACTGGTTCCTGAGAGTGGGTTCACATCAGTCCACATCGTCGTGGTGTTACTCACCGTGTCGAGGCTAACCATATTCGCCGGAGTAGATCCGCGGTAAATCACATAGTATACTGGTCCGTTCGCAGACGCGTCGAGGTAGTCACTCCAAGCAACATTTACATTGCCCTGAGTACTCAATGAAGATTGACAAAACACAGGTCGAATAGAATACCCGCCGTTTGTCCACGACGTTCCGCAGGTATCGTAAACAATGATGGAATACGTTTCATGATGAACATTCGGATCTGAACCTACATCAATATATTGGCTGAGCGAAGTAATATGAACTGTGTCGATCTGCTGAGGCACATTGAGATAATCGTTTTTCATAATTCCAAAATGCGTAACCGGATTGCCGAGAACCTCATTCCATATGAGTTGGTATTCTTGAGTTGCCGAATCAACTGTGACGACACACAACATTTCATATCCGTTGATAGGTGAACACGGTGGTGGCGGAACACAAATGCCCGTAATATCAGCCGTTCCGGTGTATGAAAAATAGGGCAGTGAAGTTGAAGTATCACAGGCGACGGCCACCATATATACTTGCCCATAAGTAACGTTGCCCAAGTTCACAAGATCTGAACCTGTGCTTGCACCACATCCAATAATATTCGGAGTTGTTAATTGAGCACAGAGGTTTGTTGTATTCGTGAAAGGCCCCCAAACTGTAACGTCAGAATCTACAGCGCTGGTACTTGTATTTCCTGTTACGTTTAAAGTTCCACCTTGACAAACCGTGAAATATCCGTACCACATGTATTGCCCTGTTGCTGTTACGCAACCATAATCAATGGTCGTGTCCTCAACCGAACCAAGTCCGCTCAATGGAAATTGATTAAGATCAACCGCGCCAACGGCACAACCTGGTCCAGGAGGTGGTGGCGTACAAGCACCTGTGATCACTGCTGTTCCGCTCGTCTGATAGTTGGGCCCGATAAATGAAGAATCACACACTGCAGCTACCATATAAATTTCATTGGCCAAAACATTTCCCAGAGTAACCGAATTATTCCAGGTTGTTGCCGGTACACACGACTGAATATTTGCTGCGGTCAGATTCTGGCAAATACCTGCTGTACTTGTAAATGGTCCCCACACAACAATTCCTACGTTATCAAAACCGGACGTCGCAATCTGAAGTGAACATGTTCCACTCTGACAAACGGTGAAATAGCCATACCAAATATGTTGTGTCGTGGCAACCACGCAACCGTAATCAATCGTGGTGTCTTCTGGAGAATCCGGTACTATAAACCCTCCGCTAACATTCAGATCAACGGCCCCGGCACAACCGAGAGTCTGAGATTTACTGTCAACATGCATCATGCATGCGAGAACGAGAAGAAGTAGAATTTTTTTCATGGCTGTTTGCTTAAGTCTAATGTAGCAAACTACCGAAGGCGAACCAATAGAAATTCATTGGTCGACAAAAAGAGATAGTTGGGAAGCTATTTTGAGTGCTTGGCGATCACTTCCACCACTTTCTCGTAGGATGCCGACACCACCAATTCTTGGCCGTTATTCAAAAATATCTTCGTTCCCTTACCAAATCGGGTCACAGAACGGATATTATTCTCATCAATGAAATGTTCTCCGATATTAATCAGAATTCTGATTTCATTGGATTTGCCGGTACTTTCACTATGATTTGTCACGGGATCTTGGTATATTTCGAGTACAAAGTTAGGGTAAGTTGGAGTATGGCAATGCTTTCCACATTTCACTGTTAGAGTTTAAGTGAAATTGACCTGATTGTCCAGCCCGATTATCCGATCTTTACGGCGAACACCCCTTATCGAAATACACTTGAAACAGCGTTTACTCTTCACACTGCTGCTGTTGGTTTCCGGCTATGCCTCCGCGACCAATTATTACTGGACGGCAGGTTCCGGCAATTGGCAAGATTCCAAACATTGGTCATTGACCGCATTTGGGCAAGGTGGAGCTGGAATTCCAACTTCGCAAGACAATGTGTTCATCCTGCAACAATCTTTGTTTGGTCAAACGGATACTGTCACTATTGATGGTGATGCGTTTTGTCTTAACCTCAGCATCAACGAAAGTGACGAAAAAGGAAAACAGAAACTCGTTGCGCTCAAAGGAACAGGAACGATTCACATCAGCCGCGATCTCTTTATCGGATCAAAATTTCCTGACTTGTTCACAGGTGTTTGGTTGATGAATGATGCCATATCAGACTATCGTGACAATTCAATTGCGACTATCACAACAAACAATCACGTTTTCTCTGGAAAAATTATCATCGCTTCGCCTTCAAAAGGCCAGTCTGGCAATAGCTACAGTGTTACAAACTCACTTTATGTAAATAATTCTGTTTCTGTTGAGAAAAACGCAACGCTTTTTCTCAACGACAATTCTGCATGTCTAACACTTGAACAAGGAGAGAATGCGCGAGTTATTCAGCAAGGATATAACGCGAAATTTCTTGCCACTCGATCTCAGAATTCACAGCGAGTTAATAATAATGAAACAATACTTTCTCACACTGTAACTACTATCGTTGTTCCTAATCCGTGTAACGGCGATTGCATTGCAACGGCAACAGCTGTTGTTTCCGGAGGAGTTGGTCCATTTGGATATCAATGGAGCACGGGTCCTGTTCAAACAACTGCAACTGCAACCGGACTTTGTGCCGGAACATATCTTGTTGTAGTAACAGATTCATCAGACATGAGTCAGGTTCCTGCATTCGCTGTGGTAACAGATCCGAATCCTTTAGTAATTTTCTTCAGTAACGTTGCTCCTTCTTGTTTTGGATTTTGTAATGGATCAAGCACCTCTTCGGTAGCAGGTGGAACTCCAGGGTATACATACTTGTGGATGCCGGGTTCACTCACAACTCCAAATATTACGAATCAGTGTGCAGGAACTTACACATTAACAGTAACGGACTTGAATGGATGTACACGCGTGCAAACATCAACTATTACTCAACCTGCTGCGTTAAATCCAAACGGAAGTTTCCTGAACGTTACTTGTTTTGGAGCATGTGATGGTTCCGCAACTGTTGTTCCCAATGGAGGAACTCCGGGATATACATACTCATGGGCTCCAACTGCAGTTACGATTAATACGATCACTGGATTGTGTCCGGGATCGCACACCTGCACTGTGACTGATGCCAATGGTTGTACTTCTACATATTCTGCGACGATAACCGAACCTGCGATACTCGCTGCCACAAACGGAATTACGAACGCATCATGTTTTGGAATATGCGATGGTGCTATAACAACTATAGCGTCAGGAGGAACTTCACCTTACACGTATTCGTGGGCTCCATTGGGTCAGATCACACCTAACATTAATGGTTTATGTGCAGGATCCTATACATTAACAGTTACTGACGCGAATAATTGTACAGCAATACGAACAGTTACAGTAACGGAACCATCACAGCTTTTTGTGAACCCAACAGGAACAAACATTACTTGTTTCGGCGCATGCGATGGAACTGCTGCTGCAAATGCTTCTGGAGGAACTGGTCCATATACATACGCATGGTCTCCTTCAGGAGGAACTGGACCAACAGCATCAAGTCTTTGTCCGAACACTTACACAGTTGTAGTAACTGATGCGAATGGTTGTACAATCAGCGGACAAATTCTGATTACACAACCAGCTGTTCTCGCAGCAAACGTTACTGATATTGATGTGACTTGTTTTGGTGCTTGCAATGGTACTGCTACAAGTACGCCGTCGGGTGGAACTCCGGGTTACACCTATTCGTGGGCAGCGTCTGGTGGAACGGGATCAACAACAACTCCACTTTGTCCAGGAACATATACAGTAACTGTTACTGATGTGAATGGTTGCACTGCTACGGGCTCAGCAACTATTACGCAACCGACTCAACTACTCACCGGCGTTTCACAAACCAACGTTTCCTGCAATGGACTTTGTGATGGAACAGCTACTGCTGCGCCTTCAGGTGGTATTGGGCCTTACACTTATTTATGGATGCCTGGAGCATTTACAACTTCATCCATCAACGGATTGTGCGCCGGTTCATACACATTGACCGTGACCGATGCGAATGGTTGTACAAGAAATTCAACCGTAACAATTACACAACCCAATCCGCTTACTGTTTCACTCAATGCATCGGGCGTAATTTGTAATAGCGCTTGTAACGCCACAATTTCTACCAGTGTTGCAGGTGGAACCGCCGCGTTCACTTATTTGTGGTCGCCAGGAAGTCAAACTACAGCAACAATCACCAATCAATGTGCTGGAAGTTATACTTGTACAGTAACAGATGCTAACGGATGTACTGCTGTTGATTCTGTAACGATTACACAACCCACAGCGCTCGCACTCAATCCAAGTCAAAGTAACGTTTCATGTTTCGGTGCCTGTGATGGTACTGCCGGAGTAGTTCCTTCAGGAGGAACTCCAGCCTACACGTATTTGTGGTCGCCAGGTGGAGAAACAACTTCAAGCATCAGTTCATTGTGTGCCGGTTCATATACGATTACTGTTACTGATGCCAATGCATGTACAGGAACATTAACGATTACAATTACGCAACCGGTCGCGATACAAAATAATGTCACACAAGTAAACGCAAGTTGCTCCGGAAATTGCAATGGAACAGCAACATCAAATCCTTCCGGTGGAACAGCGCCTTATAGTTTTCTCTGGATGCCTGGTGCATTTACCACACCAAGCTTAAATGGACTTTGTGCAGGAGCATATACACTTACTATAACAGATGCGAATGGTTGTACAAGAAATACAACTGTAACAATTACGCAACCTCAGCCACTCTCTGCAAGCATTACCGCGACTCAATCGAGTTGCGGATTGTGCACAGGATCTGCGTCTGTTGCAGTGAGTGGAGGAACTTCTCCATACGCATATTTCTGGTCGCCGGTTGGTGGAACAAATCCAACCGCAACGAATTTATGTTTGGGTTCTTATACTTGTTCAATTACTGATGCGCAAGGATGTACCACAACCGCTTCTGTCACAATAACACAAATCGTAAACATTTCTATCACCAGCTCAGGAAGCACACCAAGTTGTTATGGTGCATGCGATGCTGTTGCAAGCGCGAATGCTTCCGGCGGAGCTGGACCGTACACGTATGTTTGGATGCCCGGAAATTTTACAACACAAAATCTTACCGGACTTTGCGCAGGTACGTGGACGGTAACAGCAACAGATGCAAATGGATGTTTCAACTCTACAACTATTACATTTAATAATCCACCGCAGTTACAAGTAACATCTTCTTTCGTTGATGTTTCATGCAACGGGCAGTGCGATGGTACTGCAAGTGTGAGTCCTTCCGGTGGAACAGGATCGTATTCTTATCTCTGGCTGCCTGGAGGACAAACAACTTCGTCAATAACTAATCAATGTGCAGGATCATACACTGTAACGGTAGATGACTCTCTCGGTTGTGACACAACACTTACGATAACAATCAGCGAACAAACACTCATTCAGGCAAACGCAGTTTCTTCTCCGGCAAATTGTACACTATGCGATGGAGCGATTTCTACTACCGCATCAGGTGGAACAGGACCTTACACGTATTTATGGATGCCGGGAGCTTTCACTACTCCTGGTGTCGGGAGTTTATGCCCGGGGATTTATACGGTTACAGTTACGGATGCAACCGGATGCGCTACCAATACTCAGATAGCCGTAAGCAATCTGAATGGGCCTACACTTTCCACAACATTCACAAATGCCTCATGCGATAGTGCTTGCGATGGTACAGCGAGCACAGTGGTAACTGGTGGAGCAGGTCCGTTTACATTCGATTGGACTCCAGGAAATCCTGTTGGTGATGGAACTGGTGACGTAACCGCATTATGTGCTGATACTTTCTTCGTGCAGGTAATTGATGTTGTAGGATGCATGACGTTTGATCAGGTAACGATCACAGATCCTCCTGCTATCACGATGGTTGGATTTACGACTGGAGCAAGTTGCAACGGAATTTGTGATGGATCTGCCATCGTAAACGTAAGCGGTGGAACAGGACCATATACTTACTTATGGTCTGGAGGACAAACAACACCTAACATCACCGGACAATGCGCAGGAACGTATACTGTTGATGTTACTGATGCAAATGGTTGCACCGATCAACTCGTTATCACAATAACGGAACCTGGAGCCCTCACTTTATCTGTTGCTTCAACGAATGTTGTTTGTAATGCGCAATGCAATGGAACAGCATCCGTAACTATTGTTGGAGGCACAGGACCATTCACGTATTCATGGACAGCAGGGCCAATTGTACCGTCAATCGTAAATCTTTGTCCTGGAAGTTATACTGTAACAGTTACTGATGTGAATGGTTGCGCCAATCTCGACTCTGTGACTATAACGGAGCCAACAGCCTTGCAACAAAACGTTTCATTTACCAACGCAAACTGTAATGGATCTTGCGATGGCTCTGCCTTAGTAACAGTGAGTGGTGGATCTCCGGGATATTTGTACTTGTGGTCACCGGGAGCACAGACAACTCCGGGAATAGCAGGACTATGTGCAGGTGCTTATAGTATCACATCAACAGACACAAATGGTTGTCAGATTGTAAACTCAATTACAATTCAGGAACCAACTGCAATGGTGTTGAGCATGGGAGCTTCTGCAGTAAGTTGCTTTGGATCATGTGATGGTTTTGCTTCTGTGAATGCATCTGGAGGTACTCCCGGATATTCTTACAGTTGGGCTCCTTCTGGAGGAACACTGCAAAACGCTACAGGACTTTGTTCCGGAATTTATACTGTTACAGTTACTGACAACAATGGTTGTGTGCAGACTAACTCTGCAACAATCACCACTCCAACTTTGTTGCAAGCGAATACTTCATTTACTTCACCGTCTTGCGGTGGTGGTAATGATGGAACTGCAACAGCAACACCGGTTGGCGGAACAGGACCATATCAATATCTCTGGGCTCCTGGCGGACAAACAACGTCAACGATTTCAGGATTAGCTGCTGGTTCTTATACTGTAACTGTTCGTGATGCGAATGGTTGCACAGATATTCAAGTTGTAGTTGTATCTGCTGCTGCAAACTTTACACTAGCTGTAGCAAACGCTCCTGCAAATTGTGGAGTGTGTAACGGAACAATATTGGTAACACCAAGTGGAGGAGCAAGTCCATACACATACAGTTGGACCGGTGGATTACCACCACAAGCGAATCAAGTGAATGTTTGCGCTGGACTATATACTGTAACAGTTACAGATGCTTTGGGTTGTCAGGATACATTCGTAATTGCAATGAACAATAGCGGAGGTCCAACAGGAGAAACTGTGACTACAACACCAACAAGTTGTCCTGCATCCTGCGATGGAACTGCGCTCGTAATTCCTATTGGCGGAACAGTTCCTTATACCTACTTCTGGAATCCAGGTGGGCAAACTGTCAATAATCTGACCGGCATGTGTGCAGGGAATTATTTCCTTCAGGTTACCGATTCCAACAATTGTATTCGATTCTCTCCTGTGACAATTGGTTCACCTCCCCCAATTCTTGCAAATATTTTTGTGGCCAACGCAACGTGCAACAGTATCTGTGATGGTTCTGCAACTGCAAATCCAACAGGAGGGACAGGGCCATACACTTATTCATGGATGCCTGGTGCACAAACAACGCAAACAATTAACGGGCAATGTATCGGTTCTTACACATTGACAATTACTGATGCACTGGGATGTATCCAGATCGATTCCGTTACTATTGGAGCATGGAACACACTTACCGCAGCAGCATTGGCATCAGGTCCAACCTGTAATGCCGCTTGTGATGGTTGGGCAACTGTAAACATTTCTTCCGGAACTGCTCCATACACGTATCAATGGAACGATCCAATTGGACAAAATACTGCAACAGCATCTGGCTTGTGTGCCGGAATTTATTCCGTTATCATTAACGATGCGTCTGGTTGCGGATCTACTGCAACAATAACTCTCACGGAGCCGCCTGCAATAATAATTGCACCCGTTGTCACTCCAACATCGTGCAACCAATGTAACGGAGTCATTACGCTTAACGCCAGCGGAGGAGTTGGTCCGTATACGTATCTCTGGAGCACAGGCTCTACATCATCCACAATCACGAATGTATGTGCAGGCGTTTATCAAGTTACAGTTACTGATGCTACTGGCTGCACGAACACATTCACAATTGGAATGTCTTCAAGTGGTGGACCTACTGCTTCCGGCTTAGCAGGAACAAATGTTACATGCTTTGGCGCGAATGACGGAACAGCATCGGTGAGTCCAACAGGAGGAATATTACCATACTCGTATCTCTGGATTCCGGGAGGACAAACAACATCTTCTGTAGCCGGACTTACAGCAGGAACATATTATGTGCAAATCGCGGATTCTGCCGGATGTATTTTTACGGACAGTATCCAGATTACCGCACCATCACAAATGATCCTGAATCAATCCATCACCAATACAGATTGTGGATTCTGCACAGGTCAGATTACACTGAACGTAAGCGGTGGTTCCGGTGGATATACTTACTTGTGGGCGCCGGGTGCACAAACAACCCCAACGATTTCTTCCCTATGCGCTGGAATTTACACAGTCACTGTTACTGATGCAACAGGATGTACTGTTACAGTTGCAGTTCCGGTAAGTAATTCCAACAGCACAATAATTCTCAGCACAAGCGGAACCAACGCAACATGTTTTGGATCATGCAACGGGCAAGGAGTTGTAACTGTTACAAGCGGAACAGGGCCTTTCACGTATCTCTGGAGTACAGGCTCAGTGAATGACACAGTGAATGCACTTTGCAGCGGAACATATATCGTTCAGGTTGCGGATGCGAATGGATGTGTTAGTTCAGGTGCTGTTACAATTACTCAACCAACACAACTCGGCGCAGCATTTCCTTTCACGCAAAATGAACAATGTTTGGGTGCATGCGATGGATCAATCATGGCAATTGCTACTGGAGGAACATTACCATACACTTATCTCTGGAATAATGCACAAACAACACAAACAGCAATCAACTTGTGCAACGGTAACTATTCCGTAACTATTACTGATGCGAACGGATGTACCACAACAACTGCTGACACAATTATTTCTCCAACAGTACTGATTCTTGGAGTGCCGATTGTAACTGATGCATTCTGTAACAATTCTCCTGATGGTGCAATTGATATTTCAGTTTCCGGCGGATCAACTCCATACACTTACTCATGGACAGGTCCCG
>CAZBYM010000080.1:0-11781 GCA_964495745.1 uncultured Chryseobacterium sp.
TTTAACTGCTTATAACTGAGCAACAATATGCTAATATACAATCAATAACGCAGAAACGTTACTGTCCTGCGATCCCAAGCTTTCGCAATATTCTGAACATTGTCCAGTTGTTGCTACGTATTGCGCTTCGCATTTTCTTTAATTTCATTGAAAGATCGGCATCGAGTTCCACAACCGACCACCTGATAATTTTATCCAGCTTCCTTGCAAAGTCAAAATCTGTTTTGGTGTAAATCACGTTAAATCGCCTCAGGAGCAACAACGAAGTCATTTGATGCGCCATTTCTGAATTCGCTTCAGGCAATTCAATAGGAAGCCGATAAACATGTTGAATACAATCATACTTTGCAGCAATCAATTGTTGTAACTCTGCTTCGCCGGTCTGTTCTGCAATTCTATAAACAAGTGCTGCGTATTCATCAAAAAATTCTTTAGCATCAGCAACCGTTTTGGCCAAATCATGAAAACGGTAGAAGGCGAGCGATTGATTCGTGACCACAATTTGCCCGGTTCCAAATAACAAGAGATACCGCATAAACCACTCTTTGTCCATTACGTAATTCAATCGCTGATCAGGAAACCCCATTTTCAGAATTGCATCCCGGTGAAAAAATGTTCCTGGCTGATTAAAACTATCCCTTCCAAAAACAGACTTCAGTGTTTCTCCCTCAGCAAATGCGGAGGGAAATTCCCATTGTTTTTCGACTCTGAACATAGTGATCGGTCCACACAAACAAAGTGCGTTCGTTGTCAGAAATTTTTCCGCAACGTGATGCAAGGATCCTTTCGCAAGTAAATCATCACTGTTTATCCAGTTGATAATGTCACCAGTGGCACGCTTCAGTCCTTTGTTAATGGCGTCAGTTTGTCCTTTATCCTTTTCACTGATCCACCACGTAATGTTAGAAGCATACTTTCGAATAATTTCTACTGAATTATCTGTACTTCCTCCATCGATAACCAAATATTCTAAATTCGGATAACCTTGTTCAATTACCGAAAGAATAGTCTCTTCAAGAAATTGTCCCTGGTTAAAAGAAGGAGTAATGATTGTAATTTTCGGGTAGTCCATCCTGAATGGAAGATTGTTTCAAAGCAATTCACTACGTAGCAAATTATTTGTACTGGTTGTAAGAAAATTCCGGATTAGTTTTCGGCACAAATAATAAATCCATTTGCCAGAAACTTTCATCGTAAAGCCGGAGAAAAGGATCGCCCATGTCTAGCGGACGAAAGCCTAACTTGTCCATATAGGTGCACATTTCATAGAATAGTAAACTGTCGTCCGTTAGATGATAATTGTATACTTCTATAATAACACCATTTGCCTTCTTGAGTGTTTCCAAAGCGCCCTCAAGGATGGGAACTTCAAACCCATGCGTGTCAAGTTTTACAAGATAAGGGCCCTCCAACTTTCTACGCTTCACTTCCAAATCTACTGTCGTAACCTTCACGGTTAATCCTTTTTCCCCCAATGGTGTTTCTGAAGCCAATCCACCAAACGGATCACTGGCATCGAAGTAAATTTCTCCTTCTTTACTTCCCGCTGCAGCAAGAACAAAATCGGAATTCGGATGTGTGCTTTTAAATTCATTCAGGCCGTCGAGATGAACATCCTGCGCTTCGATCATTAAATAGTATGCATCTGGATAAAACTTGACGCATGCCTCGGCCCACATTCCATTCGATGCGCCAACGTCTACGATCGTCTTAAATGCCACCTTCCTTTTTCGACAGCGCTTCAACATACCGTCCATGGTCAACGGATTTTTGGGTGCTGGAGCCGCTGCTGGAGGTGCGCCTAACGGAACAACACTATAACCCATCTTGTTGAGTGCCTTTTTCAAGAGTCTTTTCATGCCATTTCATTTTTACTTTGGTCGAGCCACCTGATCTTGAATTTGGCTATTTCTTCAGGAGAATAAAAATGATTCACTAATAGCGAATCGAAAACCAAATGCTCCTGCCGTTTTGACAATTTAAAAGTTGTGCTAGCCAATTTATAAAGTTGCGCAATATTTTTTTGTGCCGACACATTCGAATTATTTTCCATTCGTAGTCTTAATCCGCAAAATTCACTCATCGCTGGAATTAATACCTGATCAAGACGCTCCAACTTAATACAAAGTACATCAAATGCATCAAATTTCCAGCTGGAATACCCTCTCTGCTTCTCAAATTTCTGTGTGTAAATATCGACACCCGTCCATGCCTTGAATTCAGAATCAAACCAGTTCAGCGAATATTCAAACTCGTGTTGATGCAATCGCTCCATGATGCGATCAATTTGCAAGTCATCAACATTCTTTGTTTTGAAAAAATCCTGCCAGTTTTCAAAAATATCGGAGATGTCGCGGATTACCGGCTCTCGCACGAGAGTGATAATCTTCAACCTGTAATCAGGATGCGATTCGCGAAACTTTCTAAACGCTTCTGCAGGCGCAAGATTCACATGATAATGTGCCGGCATTGAAGGAATTAATTGTTTGATCCAATAATCAGAAAGAAAATGAAGCTGAAAAACAGGAAGAAATGGGTATTGCTTTTCCAATAATTCTGTAACCGTTGAAGAACCAACTTTGCCCATTGAATAAACGAGGTAAATATTCTTACCGTGCTTTTTCTCGTGAAAGTATCGTTTCAAATTCCTGAACATAAAGCTATTTATCAGGATTTAGGAAAAATTGTTGCGTCTTCCGGTTAAAGACTATTCCGGGAGGAAGATCTAGAATCGCGTCGAACTTTTGTTTCGCTGAACGTTTGATAAACGGCAATCGTGAATAAACTCTCCAGTACTTTTTCAAAAAAGCGAGATTCTGCCTTTCAGAATTACTGAGTTTTTTCACCCGATTGGTAATCTCGACTTCGCACTCTTGATTGTATTCATCAATACGATCCAGACTGAACTGATTCCCACTGCGCAAGCGAAAAGTTCCGGTAACACTACGTAAAATATGCAATGGTGCGTGATCAAAGAATCGTAACCATAACTCAAAATCACCTGCTAGTTTGAGATCAGTTCGCAAACTGCTTCCGGCTTTCTCCCACAATGCTTTACGCCAGAATGTTGATTCTTGCTGAATGTATTTATAATCGCGCAAATAAAAATGATAGCGCGACCATCTGCGAGATGCAAAATTTGCGACAATGCGACCCTGCTCGTCCATGGAGGAGGGATTTGACTGAAGCCACTGAACAGTTGGAAGATTACTAAACACATCAGCAATCACGAAGAGTGACTTCGGATGATATCGATCATCAGAATTAATCCACGCCATAATTTCGCCTGTACTATTTGCGAAACCTTTCTGAATCGCATCGTACATTCCCTTATCCTTCTCACTCACCCAATATGAAAGTTGCTTTGCGTATTTGCGAATTATTTCAACCGATCGATCTGTGCTTCCACCATCAATAACAATGTACTCGAGATTAGGATATCCCTGATCAAGTACAGAGCGCATCGTTTCTTCCAGAAATTCGCCCTGGTTGAAAGAAGGTGTAACGATTGTGATTTTCGGATATAACATTAATCAAATGTACTTGCTATTTGTGCTTAAGAACAAACGCCTCATTAATGATTTGCTCAAACTGGTGTGCAAAATTACTGAGACGTTCCGTGATATTTTCCCGTGCGATTCTCTCATTGTCCTGATTTGGTCCTGAAGGATACATTTTCCATACTTCGCTAATATGACCCGCAAGCATAGATACGTCATCAACGCCAACATACAATGCATGAGGGGGATTCTGCTCGATATGCACATCAATTGAAGACAAGACAAGCGGTTTTCCAATTGCCTTCGCTTCCTCGACCGTGCTGCTCCATCCTTCAAATTTCGAAACATTTATCAGACAACAAGACTGACGCATGAGCGCATAAACATCCTCTTTGGGAACAATTCCGAGTTCACTAATATTTGAACGTACACCAGTTGAGTTAATCAAATTCTTTAGGAATTCCGAGTGCCCAGGATTTCTGCTATCACTCTGGCTGCCCGAGAATACTATGTGTAAATCAGGAATTTCTTTTGTCAATAGCGCAATGGCATTTACAATCAACGCGTGATTTTTGTGTTGCCAATACTGATTGGGTACATAGAGAAACTTCTCTGGTAAATCATATTTCTTGCAAACATAATTCGGAAGAGGTTCAAATACAGTCTCAGGAAGTTCGGAGACGAAATGCATAACTCTAGCTTTGGGCAACAAGGCTGGATAAAATTTCACCAAATCTTGTCGCGCAGCTTCACTGCTTAACACAATTAATGTCGCAAGTTCGCCTCCTTTGCGATAATTTGCTTTCCTATATTCAATGTCATCTGCGGTAAAAAACTGAGGCAAATGCATGACTTGAAAATCCGGAATCCAATAAATCAGTGGTAGGGCCTGGAACGGCTTCAGGTGTTCGTAATTCGTTGAGTAAATGCACATCCTTTTGCCCTGTGCTTTCTGTTTCAGAAAATTTTCTCTTCCTGAATCCAGCATACTTGCAGGAACTTTATGGACAAAACGATTAAACCATGCCATTTTCAGGCGAGAAATTAGTGAAGAGTAAATTGTCGGGCAATTGTTAAGATTCAACCCGACTACTTCCAAGTCCTTACAGTAGCGTGAAGTAACGTGACGAAGGTTATTAAAATAGTGGGAGCCACCTAACCAAGCGTTTTCGCTGAACTCATGATGAAAAACAACCGTTCCATTCCCGCTCATTGTCCAAAGTTAACAATAAGCCAATGCTATTTTCCGCTTGCCAAATATTCAAGAACAGTTGCGCGCAGCCCGGTTTCAAGGTCAACAACAGGAACAAAACCGATTGCTTTCAATGTGGTGATATCAGCGCACCAGTTAATTGGATCGCCAGGTTTTTCTTCTCCGGAGAACGAAAGTTCATAGGGTTTAGCCAAAATATCGAGGAACATACTTGCAGCTAACCGGATGGTCGTCTCTTTTCCGCTGGCGACATTAATGACCTCTCCATGGAACTTTGCATTTTTTATTACACTTTCAACCGCGAAAATCAAATCATCGATAAAAATAAAGTCCCTGCTTTCATTTCCCGTCCCAAAAAGAGTAATGCTCGAAGTGTTCTTCCACTTCTGAAAAATGTCCCAGAAAAGTTGCTTATACAATCTCGGACCATACGCTGAAAATACACGAAGGCTGCATGTGCTTAATCCAGAATCAGTATGGGAAGCGTGCAATAATTTTTCCGATTCCAGTTTATGCTGACCATAAGGGGAAAGTGGAGTTGTTGCAGAATTTTCACCAATTGGCAATGAGATTGGATTTCCATACACAGCTGCACTCGAAAAATTAATAAACTTGCACGAAGGTTGAAAAGTTGCAATTGCGTCCAGCATCACTTTCACATTATCCACATTCAGTTCATGATCTTTCTGAACGTTCGCGAATGAAAACCCAACATTCGCAGAACCAGATGCGTTGATGCAAACATCATATAAATTGGATTTGAACAAATCCTCCAGAGATCCTTTGTTGCTGATATGAATGTAAGCTGGTTCTGAACTCAGCACAATGTCAGCTCCGATAACATCATGCTCACTTGCAAGTTTCGCTACGCAAGCTGAACCGACAAAACCTTTACTGCCAATTATGATAATCTTCATTTGTTTTTCCTGGCTATGTAAGTTATTAATCGTCCGGGAATTTTATCCGCATCCACAACTTTGCCCAATTTTTTTTCTGCGCGCTCAAAATACCATCGTTTTAATGAAACGATATTCCGAAAGGGAGATGGAACCTTTTTCTTCCACAATCCCTCAACGAACAGTTTTCTGTTTTCAAGTTTTTCTTCAACATCATTTTTTTTCTCTGGAAAATAATTGATGACGGAATCATAATGATAATACTTCTGCACCATCTCAAGACCGGCTTTCGTAATTGCAGAATCGTATTCACTTTCGGTAAATGCATTCTCTCCACCGTAAAACTTATGCAGTGGGTGTGCTTTCAGGAACCATGCTTTGTCAGCGTCATCATTAATAACGTGATCGCGCGCGGTAAACAAAATTCCATCTTCATTGAGCAAACGAGCCGCTTCTTTGATGAAGGCTTGCAGGTCCTGCGCATGATGCACTGCTTGCCTGATATAAACAACATCAAAAGAACTATTCGGCAATGGTAATGATTCACCCCAGGCTTCTATTACCTCAAGATTATCTAATCCATAATGACTTTTGAGTTGTCGAATAGCTCCGGCACCAATTGTCTTACTGGGATCTGGTTCTACTGCAACCGTGTCGTAACCTTCCATTGCAAATGAAACTGATGCTATACCATTGCCGGCTCCAATATCTGCAACGCGCAACTTTGTTTCTTTGCAATATTTTCTGATTAGCTCTATCGTAGCAGCGAACTCTTCGGAATTCTTGAACCGTTCAACATTCAATGGTAAATCTTCTTCGAAATATGCGAGTTCGACCAACTCTCGCAACGAGTCATCTTTGCGAATCTGAATTATTATTTCTTCCCAGGTCATTTATTCTTGGTAAAAGAAATTCCGCATATACACCTGCAGTGTGCTGCACCATCAGTTCCCTTGCCACGCCCCGTATGTGGATTGTACGATTCTACATTGTCGCATGCTGCCTGATCCGCGAATTGCCATCCATCCTTGTGGTACAACATGAATTCACAAGTACTATCACCATCCTTGTTCAGAAGATTAACAATCTGTTCAACCATATCGCGATCCAACTGTTGAAAAAAACCGTGGTCTTCAAACTTTCCGTAGGGAAAAGTAATCAAAAGTTGCCCTCCAGATTTCACAACCCTGATCAGTTCTGTTATAGCTTTCAGGAATTCGAAACTCTTCTTCTCGTCCTGTATTTTGTCAATATCATACCCGTAAATGCTGTTGTCTTTGTCAATGTGCTCAAGTGTCGACTGGCAAACTACCATATCGAAGTAGCCAGTCTTGTGCGGAATTTCCCGGAGGTCGGCATAGACATAAGAAATACGTTTTGAGCAGAAGTTGGCTGGCTCAGGAAAAAAAGTAAGGATGGTAAGATCTTTGGATTTTACCAAATCGTGGTCCACAATATCTGCAAAATTAAACGTTGAACCCGCATCCAGAATTTTGCTTTTTTCTTTATTCAAGTGCGCAAATATCCAGGGATACTCCGCTGATCTGTCATCCAGACCTTCACCAAAATTTGCAGGGAATTTTTTTAATTGCAAAATGTCAAGAAGCAAAGAATCATTCTGCAATGCTTCTGAAATAAATTTCCATCGGTATTCACTGTAGCCGGGAGACCACGGAATCTTGCCAGAACTGACATATTTGTCTATCAAATCAACAGGTTGCTCAGGTGCGGATTTAACGTACCTGAAATATAACTTTGAAATTATTTTCTTAAACATTCTCAATTCGCTTAATTTCCTTCGCTGGATTTCCTGCGACAACACTAAAGTCAGACACATCTTTCGTTACAACGCTGCCGGCAGCCACAATCGCACCTTTCCCGATTTTGATTCCCTTCAAGATGCACACATTGTAACTTATCCAGACATAATCCTCAATGATTATCGGTGCCGTATTTACATTTATTTTTTCTTTTGGATGTCCCTTGGATAACAACGCCTTGTAACTTGCGGCGCGCTCAAGGTGGTTTATTTCATGAGAATCACTATCAATAATATTTACGTTGTGCGACACCAGAACATTATTACCGATTCTCACTTCATTCGCCGACCAGATACGCGAGCCCTCTCCAACATAGCAATTATCGCCAATGGAAATTTTTCCACCATTCGCGAAAATGAGTAATTCCGCTCTGATATGGGTTCCTGACCCAATAATAATCTTGGAATCATCGTTTTGAAAATTAAACACAACCGTCTGCTCATACAACGCAGACCGGGCTCCAATCGTTACATGTTTCAGTTGCTTCCTGATACGGTTTGTCCTCATAGCTTTTTCAAGCTCCTCAACGTTCAGGTATTTCGCAATAATGTTAGCTATCCAACCCATCAGTTATCAAATCTAAAAACTAAATTAAGAATACGTCGAAAAACTGAAGGCCGCGCTACTAATTTTGGATGTTTTATCGCCGCTGAAGACTTTTGGCCAGCAATATATTCCGACAACCTTTGCAGATTCTCCACATCGACAGAAATCGAATCCGGGAGCGAATTGACTCGATTATTGACATCAAACTCTGGTGTTTCAAATTGCATGACCTTAGTATGTGTTGCCGATGCATCAAAGCCGATATTGAAAACCATACTCTTCACAGGAAACAACGCCAGCCCATTATGTACAAAAACACTCCACCACCAACGGACTGCCCATGAATCAACCTGGCTACCATGCCTCATTTGTTTCTCCAGCATTAGGCTATACGGATAGGCTCCGTTCAGATCAAATCGGTATCTCAGTTCATCCTCTTTTGCCAGCCGCTCGTTGCCGACTGCATGTGGATCAAATAATTTCCATGCCCGATTCCATGTTCCCCATCCCCACGATGTACTAAAGGGCAAGAAGAAAGCATCGTAATCGGTGTTCCATTCCTTAACCGGAAATTGATGACCAGAAACCACCATGACATTTTCTGCGTCTTTGTACTTATTCAAGGCAGCATTCATGTACTGTAAGAAAAAACGGGAAGTAACCAAATCATCTTCAAGCACAATAACATTCCCAAATCTATTGACGATTTCAGTTACGCCGGCAATCACCGAATCAGCAAGACCCTTGTTGCTTTCACTTTCGATAACGGTGACTTTGCTGCACCACGCCTTGCTTCTGACAACTCGCCGGACCTCAGTAATATTCGCCATCTGTTCATCCGAAACATCCGCCTTAGGGCCATCACAAAAAACGAACAGCTCCGTTTGATCCGCAAGTTCGTTCAGCGACAAAGCCTTAAGGCACTCCAATGTATGCAATGGCCTGTTATAACAAAAGAGAATAACGGGAGCAAGCTTCATTTTGCAATAGTGGGACTAGCGTTGATGGACTTGTTAAGTTTTTTTTCCGTCATCCACCAGTTAAGATGAACCGGCGGCCAGAATTGCCATGCCTCTGACCATCCTGCTTTAGGATCACCAAGAAATTTTACAAATGAGGATTCTATTTTAGTTCCATCGAAATATGGATTCTTTCTGAATTCATCGGTTCGCATCTGGTCAAGCATGAACGTTTTTAATGGTCCACGAAACCAATCAACAATCGGAGCGTTGAAACCGATCTTCAGTTTATTCAGTCTAGTTTCATCAGGCAGCAAATCTTTCATCGCTTCCCGAAGAACAAGTTTGGTATATCCATTTCCCACTTTTGATTCCGGTGGTAGCGAGAAAATGAATTCAACAATGCGATAGTCCATAAATGGCATTCGACATTCCACACCATGGGCCATCGAACATCGGTCATACTGTTGCAGGATACCCGGAAGGGGAGAACAGAAAAACTGGGCATACAAACTCTTATCCAGTGTATATTGAAAGTTTTCAGGAATACGAACAGGTAAAAGATGGAGTGGGGTGTTCTGCTTGCCTTCGTCACATGTTGCAAGCGGAACAGATTTTTTAACGGGCCAGGTCACAATTTGTTTCCTTTTCCAATGGTGTTTCAAAAATTCCCGGAATTTCTTATTCACAAATTCTTTCGAACTGAATTGTGCGCTCTCTCCTTGGGAAGAATACGTTTTTCGCACGTCGGCGAACCACCTGAACTTTTTTCGTTCCCAGGCCGTTTGCATCGCTTCCAGAACAGGGCGGTAACCTCCAAGCATTTCATCCGGCCCTTGTCCGTCAAGTGTGACTTTAATGTCGTTTTTTCTGATGAATCCATATAGCTCCCAGATCGGGTAGAATGCAAGTGCATGCATGGGACCATCGCACTGGCGCATCGCTTCAACGAGTCTTTCGGCAGATGGAGCCTCAATTTCTTTTAGCTTAAAATCTGTGGTCAACTGAGAAGCGAGACGACGTGCTGCCGTGCTTTCATCAATAACTGCACCTGGAAAACCTGCGCAAAAGCCTGTGTGTGAATAATTATTGAACCGTCCAGAAGAGTCCGCAATCTGATCTTTCAGAACCGCTGTGATCGCACCGCTATCTACGCCCCCAGAAAGACACGTTGCTACAGGTACATCACTTCGCATTCTCAACTTGCATGAACTTTGAATAAACTTACGCAGTTCTGATGCCTGGTCCTTGAGTGTTGCAGGTACTGCCACTTTCCGCAGCTTATACCATTCGCTGATCTGACAGTTTCCGTTTTTCAGTTTAACTGAATATCCGCCCGGTAAAGAAAATACGTTAGTAAGATAAGTTTGCACCGTGCCGTGATAATCAGAAGCACCGGTAAGAACACTCTTGATGACGGTCTCGTTCAACGAAGATTTCTCCCCGATAAACTGATCAATGGCTTGTACTTCTGATGAAAAAACAAAACGTTCACTGTCGGAGTAATAATAAAGTGGTTTAATTCCGAACCTGTCTCTTGAAATGAAAACAGATTTGTCACTTGCATCATAAATCGCAAAGGACCACATTCCATTAAACCGGTGCTGGCATTCCTCTCCCCACTCCTGATATGCGGCCAGTATTACCTCAGTGTCCGATTCCGTTTCAAACAAATAACCTCTTCCAACGAGTTCATCTTTTAACTCAATGAAATTGTAAACCTCTCCATTGTAAGTAATCCGGTATCGCGAACTGTAGAGCATTGGCTGCGCCCCCTTCACTGAAGTATCAAGTATTGATAACCGCCTATGACCAAAACCAACAACCCCGTCAGCACTAACCCACGTTCCTCTGCCATCTGGCCCACGATGAGCTACAGCATCAGTAAGCCGGTCAAGCTGCCCCTGATCAATACGATCTCCTGTGCGACTAATTATGCCTGCTATTCCACACATAGTTTATTCAATTGCCAGATTCTTTTCTTTTCAGTTCAACCAAGCCTTTATATTGCCCATACATGTATAATATTGGCTTCAGAAATTCAATTATCATATTCTGCCAATAATAATTTTTATCCTTCAGTACCCGAAAAACCAGTCCTGGGAATTTCCACAACTGCGAGGTGAAGAATTTTTTCAATATTAATTTACGCGAGACAATTGGTTTTTTTGCCCAAATGCCGACAGAATCTCTGCCATGAGCAAAATAAAAATTCAAGTGCCATTTTAGTTTATACTTGTACGGAGCTACGAGATGCTCCATGGTCCACAATGGATCATACCCGATAGAGAAACCATGACTTCTCCACTGATTCAGAAGATATGTTTCCTCGCCATAAGCAATCTTATTGCCCGTCATTCCAAGCGATACCGGAAACATTCCGCAAGCAATTACAGCTTTTCGGTTCCAGCAACTTATTCCACCCTGGATATACCCCTCATGAAGTGTTTTTACTGAAGTTCCTTCCGGTGTCAGATTTCCAAACGATTCTGGTAACCAGCGGGGTTTAGGTTCAAGGTACCACGCAGTATAAGTTCCTCCAAAACAATCAAAGTGATGCGAATCAATTACGTGAAGTATTCTCGTCACAAAATTTTCAGCAGCAATTGCATCGTCATCCAGAAATGCAATGAATTCTGTTGTAGAATCCCGGACGGCACGGTTACGCGCATGACTTAACCCGGTTGCAGTCTCGCACACATATGAAATGTGGCCATGCTTCTTTACAAACGATTCGGAAGTCAGTCGGGTTGAGTCCGTTGAATTATTGTCAACAATCAGAATCCCATAAAGGGATGAAGACGCATCTTGCCTCGTCATACTATCAAGACAAGACTTGAGAATATA
>CAZBYM010000081.1:0-11593 GCA_964495745.1 uncultured Chryseobacterium sp.
GTTTTATTTCTTGCGCTTACAGGAATAATCGGAATTCCCAAACGGTTCGCCAAGCGACTTATGTCAATCTGCACTCCGGATTTTTCCGCTTCATCCATCATGTTCAATGCAAGAACACATGGAATATTCAAGTCGATGACTTGGCCTGCTAAAAACAAACTTCGCTTCAGACTTGTCGCATCCGCAACAATGACAACTGTGTCAGGCAAATCGGGATTCCCTGCTTCGGTCAAAACCCGTGTTGCCACAATTTCATCGGGAGACTTCGGATAAAGTGAATACGTTCCTGGCAAATCAGTGTAACGCAATTCAACAATCGACTTTCCAACCTTCTTGCGAACAATAGCACTTTTCTTGTCTACAGTTACGCCTGGAAAATTTCCAGTTCGCTGATGTAATCCGGTAAGAACATTGAATAATGTTGTCTTTCCACTGTTTGGATTTCCAATCAGCGCAATTTTGATAACATCAATAGGATTGCCGGAAGTTTGCTCCACACCAAATGAATCAGGAAGCTTTTTTAATACGCAGGATATTCACAGTTGCAGCTTCTGCAATGCGTAGACTAAGGAGATATCCGGAAATTCGGAAAGCAATAGGATCGCCAAGTGGAGCAATTTTTTCCAGCGTTACTTCTTCACCTGGAGTACATCCCATTTCCAGAAGTTTCACTGAAAGCTCTTCGTCAGTAAAAGAATCGATGATGGCTTTTTCACCAAGTAAAAGCGATGCAAGATTGTCTGTTTTCACAAGCGTAAAGTTAACGGAACGTTGTGAGAATATTTGTATGAATATGAGTTGGGTGCGTACCTAAAACAAGGTATAATAATGTACGAAGTACGATGTTGGGTTTACGATTTGATGCTAGCAGGGATACTTGCTTTGAAGATGACATATTACGAGCTCAAATCGTACATCGTAAATGGCACTTCGTAATTCTAATGCCTTTTCTTGGCCTTCTTGGGTTTGCTATTCTTCTTGAAATTCGGGCAATCGCCGCAATTGTTCTTGCCCTTGAATAAGAAGCATCCTTCCAGCGAAGTTGCGGCTACTCCTGCTACAAGTAATAAAGGAAGAATTCGAAGAAATAGTCGCTTCATAGATTCAAATATACAAATTCAGGGCCCTTCTTTTCAATAACCTTGATGGAAGCGGATTCTTGCGCTAAACTGCATGAATTATCAGTAATTTTAACGTCTCTATGAATCCATTAAGGTTGATGTTTCACGTTGGGCGTTATTGGATGCTGATCAGGCAGGTATTCAGCAAGCCTGAAAAACCGAGAATTTTCTGGAACCGGGTGTTTTTCGAGATAAACGCAATCGGCATCGGATCTCTCGGGGTGGTAGCCATCATCTCCATTTTCATGGGTGCCGTAATCACAATTCAATCTGCATTTGGATTCGAAAGTCCATGGATTCCACTTTATGCCGTTGGACTTGCTGCACGTGATGGAATTATTCTTGAATTTGCCCCAACAATTGTGAGTTTGATTCTAGCAGGAAAAGTTGGATCGAGCATCGCCTCAGAAATTGGAAACATGCGGGTCAGTGAACAGATTGACGCTATTGATGTGATGGGAATTAACTCCGCGTGTTTTCTCATTCTTCCAAAAATTGTCGCCTCCGTATTCATTTTTCCATTCGTAGTAATCATCAGCATGTTTTTGGGCCACCTTGGCGGATTTGTTCTAGGTGTCGCCGCAGGAGTTGTTACGCCTTACGAATTTATCTATGGAATTCAGTACGACTTCCGTCCGTATAACGTGTATTACTCGTTGACAAAAACGCTTTTCTTCGGATTCATTATTCCATCTGTTTCTGCTTACCATGGCTATTATGTAAAAGGTGGATCACTTGAAGTTGGACAAGCCAGCACGCGCGCTGTAGTGTACAGTATTATTGTTTTGCTTCTTTTCAATTTCATTCTCACTCAACTTCTGCTCGCATGATAGAGGTGAAGAACATCAGCAAATCGTTTGGTGAGAAGCAAATTCTGAAGAATTTCTCTTTCGTTTTTGAGCGCGGGAAATCCAATCTTATTATTGGTGAAAGTGGAACTGGAAAGTCTGTACTGATTAAGTGTATGGTCGGTTTGATTATTCCGGAATTCGGAGAAGTGTTATATGATGGGAAAGATTTTCTGAAAATGAATTATGACGAGCAGAAAATTGTTCGTCAGCAGATAGGAATGTTATTTCAAGGCGGAGCGCTTTTCGATTCAATGACAGTGGAAGAGAATGTGAAGTTTGGACTTTCGATGTTCACCACCATGTCAGAAGCAGAAAAACGGGATCGTGTTTCGTTTTGTCTGGAGCGGGTGAATTTGCCTGGCGTTCAAAAATTATTTCCTGCAGAATTATCGGGTGGAATGAAAAAGCGCGTTGCGATTGCGCGTGCTATTGCCATGAAGCCACAATATTTGTTTTGTGATGAACCCAATTCAGGACTCGATCCAAAAACATCCATTCTCATTGACGAACTCATCAAGGAAATTACCGAGGAGTATAATATGACCACGGTGGTGATTACTCACGATATGAATTCAGTATTGGAGATTGGAGATCGGATTGCATACATGCACAAAGGCGAGAAACTATGGGAAGGAACGCGCCACGAAATTCTCAGGTCGCATCATCAGGAACTCTCCGACTTTGTTTACGCCACAAAATTCCTCAAAGCATTTCGAAACCGTCTGGAAGCAGAATAAAAAAATCCCTCGTCGCTATTGTGACGAGGGATTTTTTTGTAATCTGTTTTTCGCTTATTCCGCGATAACCATTCTGCGTGTTACTTTCACACCATCAACATTAAGTGTGTAGAAATAAACGCCAGGTGCGTAAGTAGTTGTATTAAGATCAAACTGATGCTGACCTGCAGATTGCTGACCTTGATCAACAGTTTCAACAAGTTTGCCGGTTACATCATAAACCTCTAGAGCAACATCTGCAGAATTCGCAATGTTGTAACGGATGATTGTGCTTCCGTTTGCAGGGTTTGGCACGTTTTGATCAAGAGCAATTCCAGTAGATCCTTGCTCATTGATTCCAACACCATCAACTGTGATGCGAGTCCAAACGCCCCAGTTCTGCAGGAAGTTTTCGCTATCTCCAGCAGTTTTTCCGTTAAGACCGTCACACTCATAATACGTATCAGCACCAGAAGCGCTAGGAAGCATTCCGTATTGTGGGCTATAACGCATATCAAAACGATAGCTGTTTTGAGCGTGGTGAGAAAGTACAGCAAAGTTTGGTAGAGTTGGATTTGCAGAGCAATTTCCAGGACCAAGATCACCGAAACCAGCAAGGATTCCGAATGAATCTGTGCGTGCTCCGTAATATTCAACTTTCACTGCGAAACGCGTAGTTGCGCTGTTGATCTGATGGCCGATCGGGATTCCAATAACAGCTGTAGTCAGCCAATCATTTGCAGTACCGAATCCCATAGAGATCACAGTATCGCGGCTAAGCACGTTTGTTTGAGGATACCCCTGACTATTCAAAGAAAGGATGTTGATGATGATCGTATCAGGATTTCCTGAGTTGTTCTCGTGACCTGCAAGGATAAACACGGAATCAATCATGTATGAATTGAACGTGTTTGAAGCAACAGGATAAGGGCCAGCTGCATCATATGAATCCCAGAATGAACTGAAGTCAACTTCAACATAAGTGATGTTTGTATCACCTTGAGCCAAATCGTAGTTCATATTACAATCCCAGATGTAACGTGTATACGTTTGACCTAGAGAATCCTCGTTATATGTTTGATCGAGGTAATCATAGTCAACGTAAAACGTTTGCGTTGATTGAGTCGTAGGCGGTGTCTCTCTTTGGGCGTTGTGTGGTACACGTGCTCCATTAGGCACCGACTGGAAATTTTGTGCATTCGCTCCTAAAGCGAGGATAGCAGCTCCAATTACAGTGTAAATTTTTCTCATGTGTTCAGGTTTTGAGTTCTTGTATTGCAAATATAAGCAAAAATTGACTCCGTTCATTGGTAGAATACTAATGGTACTTGCTCACGAATGGACGGCAATTCTGAAGTATTGTCCAACAAAAAAGCCTTTCCGTTTCCGGAAAGGCTTTCATTAAAGGATTGAAAGAAGCTTAGTTCTTCACCATTTTCACTGCAACACCAGTTCCGTTAGTCTGGATCTGTGCGTAGTAAACACCAGCTGCCATGTTAGCGCCATTGATGTCGTAAGTGTAAGAACCTGCAGTCTGGTTGTTACGAACTTCTTCGCTAACAACACGACCTTGTGCATCAATGATGCGAATAGTAACTTTCTCAGAAGCATCAGCAATTGTGTAGTTCAAAGTAGTGTTTGTAGTAAACACGTTACCTGTACTGAAACCAATACTGATTCCGTTCAAAGCAGCCTCGCCCATTCCAGTTCCCATCTCAACGATAGGGAAAATAGCCATTTCAAGGTCAAGACCCCAGTTGTTAGGCTCAAGGAATGAGTGCCAAGAATTGTCTGACCACTCTTCCCAAGCAGCTTCCATTCCACCTGAGTTGCCATCTGTAGTAGATACCAAACCGATAGTATCTCCAGCACCGCAATTCACAAACGTACAACCAACACCAAAGTCAGCCATTACGTATTGTGGAACTGAGAAATTGTGGATGTACATTCCAGCTGAAGAAGAACTTGTGTCAACATTGCTCAATGCAACGTTGTCTGTAACTAATGCAGTTCCAGGACAAGCAACGTTTCCAAGTGTAGAAACACCAGTGTTGTCAAGATTGTAAATACGGAAACCAACGTTCCCGTCAGCACCTACAACTTTGGCACCGAACCAGTACATAGCACCGAAAACAACCATTTCGTTTACGCTGTACAATGAAGGGCTGAAAGTTTGAGCTTTTTGGATATCAGCGTAACCGTTGATTCCAGCTACATAACCACCGTTTCCGGAAGTGTAAATAGTTGCTTGTTGAGTCCAATCTGCAAGACCGGTGATTGTGTCAGTAGGTGATACTGACTCAGTTGATGATGGTGCGAAAGCAGGGTCAAGAAGTGGACCTGCAACTGACTGACGCTGAGCATTAGCAGCTACAGCAAGAGCACAAAATACTGCAAGAGTGTAAATTTTCTTCATTGCTGAGGATTTAGTTATGGTTTTGGTTTTTCATTTTTAAGAGTTGCAAATATAGTAAAATGTCTTGAGAATTCATCAATTTCTGTCTTGAAATTATAGGACCAAAGTGTTAAATACCGCTGAATTTAGACGTTTACCGGTTCCATGTAGGCCTCCATCGGCAAACAGCTGCAAATGAGATTTCTATCTCCATACGCATTATCAACTCTTCCAACACTTGGCCAGAATTTGGCTTCACGCACCCAGTTCAAAGGAAAAGCAGCCTTCTCTCTGGAGTAACTATGTGTCCAATTGTCTGTCACAACTACACCTGCAGTATGTGGTGCATTTTTAAGAACATTGTCTGTAACGTCCGATTTTCCTTCAGCAATTTCCAAAATTTCCTTGCGGATATTAATCATTGCTTCACAAAAACGATCAAGCTCACTTTTTGGTTCGGATTCTGTCGGTTCAACCATCAGTGTATCATGTACAGGAAATGAAACTGTTGGAGCATGAAATCCATAATCCATGAGACGCTTGGCCATGTCCCCAACTTCAACCTTTGCAATACGTTTGAATTCTTCGCATTGTAAAATCATTTCGTGAGCAACACGTCCATTGTGATTGGTGTACAACGTTTCGTAATGTCCTTTTAATTTTTCTTTGATGTAATTGGCATTCACGATTGCCATTTTTGTGGAGTCGGTTACACCTTCTCTTCCAAGCATTTTGATGTAACCATAAGACACGAGCAAAATCAAAGCACTTCCAAAAGGAGCCGCTGAAACTGCAGCGATGCCTTTGTCGCCGCCGGTTTTTACAACGGGATGAGAAGGCAAAAATGGCACAAGATGTTTGGCAACACCAATTGGTCCCATTCCTGGACCGCCTCCACCATGAGGAATTGCGAAAGTTTTGTGCAGATTCAGGTGACAGACATCAGCGCCAATATTTCCTGGACTGGTTAAGCCAACCTGCGCATTCATGTTCGCACCATCCATATAAACTTGTCCGCCATTTGCATGAATGATCGAAGTAATTTCAATAATTGATTCTTCGAAAACACCATGTGTTGATGGATACGTTACCATCAAACAAGAAAGTTTGTCTTTGTGTAATTCCGCTTTCGAACGAAGATCTGCGACATCAATGTTTCCTTTCTCGTCGCACTTCACCACAACAATTTCCATTCCGGCCATTGCAGCTGAAGCGGGATTTGTTCCGTGAGCGGAAGAAGGAATCAACGCCACTGTACGCTGAGCATCTCCGCGACTCGCATGATATGCACGAATTACCATCAATCCTGCATATTCTCCTTGAGCGCCCGAGTTGGGCTGAAAAGACATAGCAGCAAATCCTGTTATTTCACTTAAGTCTTTATCTAGTGTATTGATGAGTTCATGATAACCTGCGGCTTGATCTGCAGGAACGAATGGATGGATACTTGCGAACTCCGGCCATGTAATGGGCATAAGTTCTGAAGCGGCATTAAGTTTCATCGTACACGATCCGAGCGAAATCATCGAATGTACAAGCGAGAGATCTTTATTCTCCAATCTCTTGATGTAACGCATCATTTCTGTTTCCGAATGATGCGTGTTAAAAATAGGATGTGTGAGAAATGATGAAGTTCTGGCAAGTTGCACAGGAATTCCACTGTTTCCCGCTGCAGATTTCACTTCGAAAACGCCAAGAATATCAGCAAGGTCCTGCGCATTTGTAGTTTGATCGAGCGTAATTGAAATAGTTCCATTACCGTAGCGAAAATTGATCATCGCTTTTTCGGCAGCTTTTCTTATTGACGATGCTTTTGTTTGATCAGCAACAATAGTAATCGTGTCAAAGAAATTTTCATTCACCATTTTGTAACCTGCAGCTTGCAAAGCCGATGCAAGTTGTGCCGTGTAATCAGAAATTTCTTGAGCAATTGCTTTGATTCCGTTTGGACCATGATAAACGCCGTACATGCTCGCCATAATCGCGAGTAGAGCTTGAGCGGTACAAATATTTGAAGTAGCACGATCGCGCTTGATGTGTTGTTCGCGCGTTTGTAACGCCATTCGCAAGGCATGATTTCCATTGCTATCAACAGAAACGCCAATGATTCTTCCCGGCATTAATCGTTTGAAATCTTCTCGCGCAGTAAAGAAAGCTGCGTGTGGGCCACCAAATCCCATTGGGACTCCGAATCGTTGAGAATTACCAAATACAACATCGGCGCCCCATTCTCCCGGAGGAGTGAGTAATGCCAATGAAAGAAGATCTGTGCCAACTGCCACTCCTGCACCTGCAGCATGAACAGATTCTACGAATTTGCGGTAGTCACTTACTTCACCATTGATATCTGGATATTGAATAAGTGCGCCGAAATATTTTTCATCACAAACAAATGTTCGGTGATCACCAATAATCAATTCAATTTGGAGCGGGGCAGAACGTGTTTTCAGCAAATCTATTGTCTGTGGAAAGGCCAGCTCAGAAACGAAAAATTTAGTGGCATTTCTTTTTACTGCATCGCGCGATCTGTTGGCGTACAAAAGTGTCATTGCTTCTGCAGCAGCAGTTGCTTCGTCCAGAAGTGAAGCATTTGCCATTGGCATTGCTGTAAGATCCATCACCATTGTCTGGAAATTCAAGAGCGCTTCAAGACGTCCCTGAGAAATTTCAGCCTGATAGGGAGTGTACGCGGTGTACCAACCCGGATTTTCTAATATGTTTCGTTGAATAACAGGAGGTGTTATTGTTCCGTTATATCCAAGGCCGATATACGAACGAAAAATCTTATTCTTCGCCCCGAGAGACTTCAGGTGTTTGTGGTATTCATACTCACTCAGTCCTTCGTCAATCTGCAATGGTTTTTTCAATCGGATCGAAGCAGGTATTGTTTGCTCAATGAGTTCATCAACGGAACTTACTCCGATGAACTTCAGCATATCTTTCGTGTCGGATGGTGAAGGTCCGATGTGACGTCTTGAGAAAAGGTCGGTGTGCATAATTTGTGCGTGTTGAAAGTGTGGGTGCAAAGATAATGATTGTGGAAGTTCAAAGTTCATCAGAGCTGCAAGGCTTTAGGCCTTTCAGGTCTACGTCCGTGCGCGAAGCAACTGCGAATTCACTTTTGGTCACTAGCTGATAGTGACGTATATTTGGATGATTATCCTCTGAACATGAGAATCTCTATTTTCATTATTGCTGTGTTGTGTTTTTGCGGTCCGCTCGTTGGGCAGGTTACGGCATTGGACACCGTTTATCTGATGAGTGGAAAAACGGTAACGGGTGTTGTGAAGGATACGTCGAATCAGAAACTAAAGATTTTGATTCCGAAGAAGAACAATGAATTCAAAGCTGATTTTATTGATCAGGAGCTTGTATTCTCAGTAAAATATAAAACCGGGCAAGAAGCTGTTTTTTACAAGCAGGACACTTTGTTCGGAAATTACTACACACCAAATGAAGTGCGGTATTATTTGCAGGGTGAGCGTGATGCCAGAAAATCGTATCACTGTCGAGGTTGGATCGCCGGAGCGTTTGTTGTAGGCTTTGCAAGTGGAACATTCCGAAATGCGGTTATGCTTATTCCGCCATTCGCGTACAGTGGAATTTCCGTAGGATTTCGTGTCAAGATCAGACCTGGTTCGGTTTCAAATCCGGATTACCTGAAATACGACACGTACCTTATGGGTTATGAAAAAGTTGCGCGCCAACAGCGTGTGATGCGTACACTTTTGTCTGGAGCAATTGGGTTTGTAGCTGGGTTTGCAACAACTACCGTCATCTATGCCGCTCAAAACTGATCAGCCGTTCGGATTGATTGGAAAAATCTTTGATTTTTATTTGTTCAGTAATTTGCATATCGCCTTGTGCGCAGCTGCGTTGACTTATGCAACGTGTCTCGTTCTTAAAATCGAAGTGCGCGCCGAATGGCTGATCATTAATTTTTTCGGGACATTATCATTGTATTGCTGGCAGCGTTGGCTTGGTGTCAAGCAGGATGAAAATGTAAATTATCCTGGATTGCATCACCAATGGAATATTCGGAATAAGCGGATGTTACTCGGACTTACTATTGCCGGATTGATTCCTTGTGCGATTTATGTATTCGCATTGAGTTATGCTGCATGGGTTGTATTGGGATTGACATGTTTCGTAAGTGTTGTTTATTCTGCCCCTATTATCAAGTGGGAAGGAAAAATTACCCGATTGCGCGATATCGCCGGAACAAAAATATTTCTTGTTGCGTTAACATGGATGATGGTTTGTGTATGGATTCCGTATGCAGATGCCAACGAGTCTGCGCTCTCGAATATTTTTTCCGAAAATCACAAAGGAGTTTGGGTCTGGTCTGGCGTGTGCTTTTTGTTGATTTTCGCGTTGACAATTCCATTTGATATTCGTGATATGGAATATGATCAAGGTACTTTGAGATCCTTGCCTATGATAATCGGGGAACGGAATTCTGTTTGGCTTTCGCAACTAATGCTTGCCGGATCGGCTTTCCTTTTCACCGTTGTTCATGAATTACATTGGGCCTTCTATTGCACGTTCTACCTTGCTTGGGTCGTGATTGCAATTATTGTAGTAGGATTTTGTAAGCGACAACGACACGAGTACTACTTTTTGTTTTTGGTTGATGGATTGATTTTGCTGATCCCTTGCTTTCTGAAATTGGGCGGCGACTCGTTTTAGAAAATCTAGGCGTGCATGAGTTATCGGAGTAACTTCTTCACATGTTTCAATGAGAAGAAAAAATTTCCGAAAGCTTCGTAATTGTATTCTGAATATCATCTTCAGAATGCACCGAAGAGACAAACCCAACTTCATATCCTGAAGGTCCGAGATAAATTCCTTTTTCCAAAAGTGGTCTATACATCGCACGGAATTGATCCATGCTTTTCGGATCGATTTGTTCAGCTGAACGAATTGAATCAGCAGTAGAAAATGCAATCCAGAAAATTGAACCAATTGAAAATACTTTTGCAGGAATATTTTTCTCCGAAAATATTTTACGGATTCCCTCATAAAGCAAATTGCATTTACTTTCAAGATTCTCGTAGTATCCAGATGCGAGACACAATTTCAATTGCGCAATTCCAGCAGCCATAGCAACCGGATTTCCTGACAATGTTCCTGCCTGATACACATCTCCGTCTGGAGAAATTCTGGACATAATTTCTTTGGAAGCTCCATATGCACCAACCGGTAAACCGCCCCCAATAATTTTTCCGTAAGTGATGATATCCGGTTTGATCTGATAATATCCTGCAGCCCCGGTAAATCCTACGCGGAAACCGGAAATCACTTCATCGAAAAGCAAAAGCGCGCCGTAACGCGAACAAATTTTCCGAAGGAAAATCAAAAAATCTTTTCGTTGCAAAAGCAAACCGTTGTTCGCCGGAATCGGTTCGATGATAACGCAAGCAATTTCTTTTCCGAATTTCGAGAACGCTTCTTCAACGGCGGCTTCATTGTCGAGTGGAACCACAATTGTTTCATTGACGAAAGCTTCAGGAACTCCGGCAGATGATGTATTTCCAAATGTGACTAGTCCTGATCCTGCTTTCACAAGCAAAGAATCGGAATGGCCATGATAACATCCTTCGAACTTCAAAATTTTCGACCGACCGGTGTATCCACGCGCGAGACGTATTGCACTCATCACCGCTTCAGTTCCAGAACTTACAAAACGAATTTTCTCAATGAAATTATTGTTCGAAAGAATGAGTTCTGCTAAATCATTTTCCAAAGAAGTTGGAGCACCAAACGAAGTTCCATCCTGCACTGTTTTGGTAATCGCAGCAACAACATCAGGATGTGCGTGACCGTTGATGAGTGGTCCCCACGATCCGCAATAATCGATGTACTCGTTTCCATCTGCGTCCCAAATGTGTGAACCTTTTCCTCTGGAAATAAAAAGTGGAGTGCCGCCAACAGAACGGAATGCGCGGACCGGAGAATTGACGCCGCCTGGAAAATAAGTTTTGGCTTTTTGAAATAATTCTTCGGAACGGGTGGTTTTCATAATGTGGAATTGAGCGGCAAAGATAGGAAGAGTCTGTGGTTACGGGGTCACTGCGGCCGAGTCATTGCGAGCCTGCGAAGCAATCCCTATTGCGCAACGTCACTGCGAGGCACGAAGCAGTCCCCTCTTCGACAGGCGGGATTGCTTCGCAGGCTCGCAATGACCCACGACTCTTCCTATCTTTGCTCCACACTATGAACTACCAAAACACTCTCGAATTCGCACAACAACAGGACGCTGGTGATCCGTTGAAGAAGTATCGCTCTCAATTTCACATTCCGCAATTCAACGGAACAGATGTTGTTTACTTCACGGGGAATTCCTTAGGGCTGCAACCGAAAACCACGCGCGACGCAATTAATCGTGAACTCGATGATTGGGCGAAGCATGGAGTGGAAGGACATTTTCACGCCCAAAAACCGTGGATGCCTTATCATGAATTTCTTGCTGAGAAAACTGCGCGCTTGGTTGGTGCGCAACCTTCGGAG
>CAZBYM010000082.1:0-11592 GCA_964495745.1 uncultured Chryseobacterium sp.
GGGAGAAATACCAGACACCCTTTGGGGGAGAAATGACCGACACCCTTTGGGGAGAGAAATTCAGACACCCTTTGGGGGAGAAGTCACCCAACCCCCGCCTTAATATTATTTATAACGGCCATTTTCAACTCATAATCGCCATTTTTAATCCCACCCATCGGAAAGTTTCTGCATTTTATCGAGGAAACGCTAAATCCAAATAATGTTTCCATAGTTTTGCCCCGAAATGTCTACGCCCGAGCACAAAGAGCGAATTCTGGTTGCCGCTTTCGAAATGTTCTTTCGATACGGAATCAAAAGTGTGACGATGGACGACATCGCAAAACATCTTGCGATGTCCAAAAAAACAATCTACCAGTTTTTCAAAGACAAAGACGAAGTCGTTCATACACTTCTCGAGAAACAATTTTCTCAAGATTGCGCAGAGTTTGAAGAGATCGCCAATACCGCACCAAATGTTGTTGAAGAAGTTTTTGGGCACATGAAAAAACTTCACAAAATGTTTCTGAATGCGAATCCTAACATGTTTTACGATTTGCGAAAGCATCATCCACGCTCGTGGCAACTTGTAACTACGTTTAGAAACGAAACCTGTTTGGGAATGGTGCAACGTGCGCTGGAGAAAGGAAAACTTGATGGCCTCGTTCGCGCAGATGTTAACTCCGCCATTCTTGCACGCTTAAGAGTTGAAGAAATTGAGATGGGATTCAATCCAACAGTTTTCCCTCCCGATCAGCACGCAATTCTTGATGTACAATTGGCCATGGTCGAGCATTTTCTCTATGGCGTTTGTACTCTGAAAGGGCACAAACTCATCAATAAATTGAAAGAAATAAATGAAGAAGAATAAAATATTTTTCGCTTCAGACCGACACATGATACGACCAGAAATCCAACCGCTCAAAACAAACTTTATGAAAACAGGAAAGATGTGGATGATAAGCGTAGTTACAGTTTTGCTGGCAGGAGAAGTAACTGCACAGCAAATCGACACCTCTACCTACTCGTTCTCCCTGAAACAGACTGTTGAGTTTGCTTTCAATAACAGCACCGCAATCAGAACTGTTGAACTGCAGCAAATGCAGGCGAAGGAAAAAACTCAAGAACTTCTGGGAATAGCGCTCCCACAAGTTGAGGGTAGTTTCCAGGTACAAAACTTTGTAGAAATTCCTACATCTCTTATTCCTGCAGAAGTTTTTGGTGGTCCTCCCGGCCAATTTATTCCAGTACAATTCGGAACGAAGTGTAACACCTCTGCAACTTTTACTGCAACTCAATTACTGTTCAACGGAACATGGTTGTATGGAGTTAAAGGAGCAAAAGTGTATCAGGATCTTGCGCAGAAAAATGTAACACGTACACGAATTGAAACATCCTGCGAAGTAACAAAAGCATACTACACCGCATTGGTGAATCAGGAAAGAAAAACTTTACTCACGGCGAATCTGGAGCGTCTCAAGAAAATTAAAGATGACACGAAAGCTCTTTACGACAATGGTTTCATTGAAAAAATTGATCTTGATAGAATCACAGTAGCCTACAACAACCTTGTTACGGAAGCTGGCAACATTCAACGTTTGCTTGATTTATCACTGGTATTGCTCAAGTATCAAATGGGAATGGATCAGGCGGCTACATTGCAGTTGACAGACAAACTTGCCGATGTAAATTTTGCACCGGCAGATCCTCAGCAAGGAAGATTTAATTACAGCAGTCGTATCGAATATCAGTTGATGGAGCAGAATCTTGCCGGACAACATCTCATGTTCAAAGCGCAACGCATTGGATATCTGCCAACCTTCGCTCTGTTTGCAACAGCTTCCGCTCAAGCGCAGCGCATGGAATTCGACATCTTCGCCCGTAAACGCTGGTATCCGGTTGCAATTGTCGGCTTGTCAATCAACATGCCGATCTTCGACGGACTACAGCGTTATCACCGCGTTCAATATGCACGCATTGGAATCATGCAGGCAGAAAACGACTTGCTCATGATGCAGCGTACAATTGATATGCAGCAAGCAGTGGCCAAAGTAAATCTTCAAAACTCCGCTGCTTCTTTAGAATCACAAAAAGAAAACATGAATCTGGCACAGAGCGTTTTTGATGTTGCCCAGAAAAAATATGATCAGGGTGTTGGATCAAATCTCGAAGTAATTAATGCTCAGACAGCATTAAAAGAAGCGCAAACGAATTATTTCAACGCGCTGTATGAAGCCGTAATCGCAAAGGTTGATTACGATAAAGCTATGGGGACTTTTAAAAACTAAACAACTACACTGTAATATTCAGGCTTATGAAAAATGTTTTGGCACTTCTTACTACTGCAATCATTCTGTCATCCTGCGGAGGCGTTGCGAACAAAGAAGAGGAATTGAAAACAAAGAAGGAGGAATTTGAAAAACTCCGTAATGAAATTGCAAAACTCGAATTAGATATTGCAAAAGAAAAAGGAGGCAATACAACTACCGGAAAGCCAGTACGGTTGGAATCTCTGGCGCTTGTAACTTTTGAACACTCAATTGATATTCAGGCTAAAGTCGATGCAGAAGAAAGTGTTTCTGTTGGGCCACAAATGCCAGGATTGGTGAAGCGTGTTCATGTTCACGCTGGCGATAAAGTAAGTGCCGGGCAAGTCCTTGCTGAAGTTGATGCAGACGCGATGATTCAACAACTGGCTGCATTGAAATTGCAGCGCGACCTTGCGAAAGATGTTCACGAACGTCAATCCAAACTCTGGGACCAAAAAATTGGAAGTGAGTTACAATTCCTACAAACCAAAACTCAATATGAAGCCTTAGAGAAACAAGTGTTGGCCGTGCAAGAACAAATTGAGATGGCTAAAATTAAAGCCCCAATCGCCGGTGTTGTAGACGCAGTAAATATGAAAGCCGGAGAATTGGCAGCTCCAGGCTACAGCAATATTATTATCGTGAATACAAATAATCTTCGTGTTAAGGGCGAAGTTGCTGAAGGATATATTTCCAAAGTAAAAACCGGTAATGCTGTTCAGGTATTTCTTCCGGATGCCGACAAAACGATTAACACAAAAGTGACGTACGCCGGAAAAATGATCAACAGCATGAATCGCACATTCCGCGTTGAAGTTGCCCTTGCTCCGAATGAAGAAAATGTAGTTCCAAACATGATCGCCGTATTGAAAATTAATGACTATAAAAATGATTCGGCTATTGTTATTCCGCTTTCGATCATTCAACAAAATGCCAATGGCACCAATTATGTTTTTGTAGCAGTTACTAAAGACAAAGATTTGATTGCGGAAAAGCGCGAAGTAACATATACATGGACATATAACGGTATGGCTGAAATCACATCTGGCCTTCAAGCAGGCGATCAATTAATTATCGAAGGTTCGAACGAGTTGAATCCCGGAGACATCGTTGCTCCACTAAAATAATGTACTGGTTTGATGCTGTGCTATTCAAACAGTGCAAGCGAAAGCGAAAACAAAATGAACAATTGCTGGTATGATAAACGTGCTCAACATTCATTCGAACATTAACACACTAGCAAATTAGCAAATTGACTTATGTTAGATAAAATAAAAGAATTTAAACCAACATCCTGGTCAATTGACAATAAGACTACCATCTTTATTCTATTGGTGTTCTTATCATTTGCCGGATACGTGTATTACCAAAAACTTCCGAAAGAAAGTTTTCCCGAAGTAAAAGTTCCGACGATTTACGTTTCAACTGTTTATGCAGGAACGTCTCCTACAGATATGGAGAATCTTGTAGCAAAGCCTCTCGAGAAACAGATCAAAGGAATTTCCGGAGTCAAGAAAGTAACCAGCAGTTCCATCCAGGATTTTTGCAACGTGATGGTTGAGTTTAATACGGATGTTGAAGTTGCAGTCGCATTGCAAAAAGTAAAAGATGCGGTTGACAAAGCGAAAACTGACCTTCCTGAAAAGTTGACTTCCGGGCCCAATGTGCAGGAAGTAAATTTCTCTGAGTTTCCGATTATGTTCGTGAATGTCGCTGGCCCCGATCTTAAAAAACTCAAAGAGCATTCTGAAGATATTAAAGATCGGATTGAATCTCTTAAAGAAATTACACGCGTAGACATGGTGGGCGCGCTCGACAGGGAAATTCAGGTGAACGTAGATATGTACAAACTACAAGCCCTGCAACTTACTCTTGGTGATATACAGCGCGCAATTCAATATGAGAATATGACAATTTCCGGCGGAACTGTCACCACAGATGGAATGAAGCGCACCATCTCTGTCAAGAAAGAATTCAAAAGTGTTGATGAGCTGAAACGAATCGTAATTGGTTCTCAGGCCGGAGCATTCGTTTATCTCGAAGAAGTTGCAGAAGTAATTGACGCCAGCAAGGAAAAAGAAAGCTTTGCCCGTCTCAATGGTAAAGATGTAATTACGCTCAATGTCATCAAACGTTCAGGAGAAAATCTTGTTGAAGCTTCCGACAAGATTTATGAAATCATTGACGAGATGAAAGAGTCGAAAGAAATTCCTGAAGAAATTACCGTTACCGTTACAGGCGATCAATCCGGACAAACAAGAATAACATTGCACGATCTTATCAACACCATTATCATCGGATTTGTGTTGGTCCTTATTGTACTGATGTTTTTCATGGGCGCTACAAATGCATTCTTCGTTGCATTATCTGTTCCGTTATCCATGGCCATAGCGTTCATCGTATTGGACAGCATTGGATTTACAATGAATATGATTGTATTGTTTGCTTTCCTACTCGCACTTGGAATTGTAGTTGACGATGCAATTGTAGTTATCGAAAACACGCACAGAATCTTTCTCGAGAACCAGGGAATTGGAATTATCCGTTCTGCAAAACTTGCCGCCGGAGAAGTATTTCTGCCCGTGTTATCCGGAACATTAACAACGCTGGCTCCATTTATTCCATTAGCATTCTGGGATGGAATCATTGGACAGTTTATGGTCTACCTGCCCATAACGTTGATCATTACATTGCTCGCTTCACTCTTTGTCGCTTACATTTTCAATCCGGTTTTTGCTGTGCAATTCATGCGTCATTACGATCCAGCGTCAGCAAAAAACAATGCGTGGCCAACATGGATGAAACGATTTGCGATTTTTGCTCTAGCCTTTGCCGTGATTTGTTATATACCGGGCAACTTCTTCCTTGGTAATTTTACAATCTTCCTGATTTTGTGCGTGCTGCTGCATCACTACATTTTGCGTCGAATGATTTTCTCTTTCCAGGAAAAACTCTGGCCACGAGTTCGCGAATGGTACGGTCGCAAACTTATCTGGGCAATTGATCGTCCTGTTACAATCATGCTTTCGATGGTTGGATTGTTTATCCTCTCGTTTGTTCTTCTTGGCATTCGTCAACCGAAAGTTGATTTCTTTCCATCAGCTGAACCTAATTTCATTTACACGTATATTGAATTGCCGGTTGGTACCGATCAAAACAAAACCAATGCAATTGCACTGGAAGTTGAAGCACGCATCAACAAGTTGATTGCCGGAGATACTGATCTTGTCAATTCAATTATCGCCAATGTTGCATTCGGGGCTGGCGATCCGAATCAACCCGATATGTCTGTTCAACCTCACAAGGCAAAAGTTTCTGTTGCGTTTGTGGAATTTTCAAAACGTAATGGAAAATCGACCAAAGAGATCCTTCAGCGGATTCAAACTTCAATCGCAAGCAATCCTATTCCCGACGTGTCGATTATTGTTGAGCAGGAACAAGGCGGTCCTCCTGTTGGAAAACCAATCAGTATAGAAATTACCGGAGATAAACTAGAAGCTCTCACTGAAACGAGTGATCAACTAAAATTGTATCTCGATAGTTTGGGCATTGCCGGAGTTGAAAAACTGAAGAGTGATGTGGCTGCAAGTAAACCTGAAATAGTATTTAACATTAACAGGGAGCGCGCCAACCGGGAAGGAATTTCTACAGGAATGATTGGAATGGAATTACGCAACGCGGTGTTTGGCGCAGAAGCATCAAAGTTTCGCGATGAGAATGATGAATATCCAATCATGATCCGTTATCAGGAAGACCAACGTATGGACCTCAATGCGTTGAACAATCTGAAGTTTACATATCGCGACATGAACATGGGAGGACAAATACGAAATGTTCCGCTTTCTTCTTTTGCGAATATCTATTACGACAATAGTTACGGTGGAGTAAAACGCAAAGCACAAACACGAATCATAACTCTTGAATCTAACGTTCTCGCAGGATACAATCCGAATGAAGTTGCCGCCAATGTTGAAATGCAGGTCAACAAATGGAAACTTACACACAAGATTTCCGGCGTTGAAATCAAGATGGGTGGACAGGCCGAAGAACAGGCAGCTACAGCTTCATTCCTAGGCTGGGCACTTATGTCAGCCATCGGTTTGATTGTTGTGATCCTGGTAACACAATTCAATTCAGTTGGGAAACCAATTATCATCCTGAGCGAAATTCTATTCAGCGTCATCGGCGTATTCCTTGGACTGGCAATTTTTGGTGGAAATGTTTCCATCATCATGACAGGAGTGGGAATTGTTGCACTCGCCGGAATTGTAGTTCGCAATGGAATCCTGATTGTAGAGTTTACTGAAATTCTGAAAGAACGCGGAATGAATACACGTGATGCGTTAATTGAGGCTGGAAAAACAAGGATGACGCCAGTGTTACTTACGGCAACTGCAACTATTTTAGGACTTATTCCTTTGGCTGTTGGACTAAACATTGATTTCTACACCTTATTTGCCGAAGGGAATCCACATTTGTTTTTTGGAGGTGATAGTGTTGCGTTCTGGGGTCCTCTGTCCTGGACCATGATTTACGGATTGGGTTTCGCAACAATACTAACCTTGATTGTACTTCCCGTGATGTACATGATTTCAGAAAAAACAGGAAATCTGCTTGGAAGATTATTTGGTTCAAACAAAAAAACAGGACATGGTGAAGTTGCGCACGTCAAAGAACAGTAGATTGACGTGATATTTTCTGCTGACTAATATTCAATTGATATGAAAACAGTCGCTAGTGTTTTTGCAATAATTCTACTTGCTTCGTGTGGAAGCAACAATTCGGTAGTTCACCCTGTCAAGCAAGATCTTACGCAAGCAGTTTACGCTTCGGGGAAAATTTTTCCGAAGAACGACTACAAAGTTTCTGCGCGACTGCCTGGATATGTGGAAGAAATTTTCGTTCTCATTGGTGATTCGGTGAAAACCGGCCAACCATTGCTACGTATACGAAGCGAAATCAGCAACATCAATGTTGAAGCAGCAAAAAATCAATACAGTCTTGCGTCACGTAATGCTTCCGAGTCCGGTCCAATCTTAAGCGGTTTGAAACAGGAAATGCTGGCTGCCGAATCAAAATACATTCTGGATTCGACGAATTGGAAACGTTATGACAATCTTCTCCAGCAGAAAAGTGTTTCGCAGCTTCAGTATGATCAGTCCAAAGTTTTGTTCGAGTCTTCACGGGCAGCGTTTCACAAGTTGCAACTGAATTACATTTCGTCACGCGACAGATTACGCACGGAATCAGAAAATGCAAAACTTCAATTAGACGCGCAAACGAGCAATCAGGGCGACTATACTATTATTGCTGCCGTAGATGGAAAAGTCTACGACATTGTTCCCAAGATCGGCGACCTTGTCAATTCACAAATGGTTTTGATTGAGATTGGTTCCGCTTCCGAATTCGAAGTGGAACTGAGCATTGATGAAACGGATATTTCACTAGTGAAAATCGGACAATCTATCATCTATGAAATCGATGCGTATAAGGACATTCCGTTAACAGGAACAGTTCAGCAGATTTATCCGCGAATTAATCCGGCAAACAAAACAGCGAAAATTATCGCAACAGTTTCTCTCAATGAGAATATTCTTGTTTATTCAGGGATGTCAATTGAATCGAACATTATTATTTCTGAAAAGAAAAGTGTGCTCGTCATTCCTCGGGAATATCTCAAACCAGACAATACTGTGAACGTTAAAGGAAAAGATGCGCCAGTAAAGATTACAATTGGTGCAGAAGATTTGGAATTTGTAGAAGTGCTATCAGGGCTGAGTGAAATAGATGAATTGGAAAAATAAATCTTCACCACATAGACACATAAGGCACATGGGTTTCACATAGTCTGTTCGTTGCATGTTAGGCTATGTGTGAAAGCGCAGCGCCTGATGTGAACTATGTGCCTATGTGGTGAAAGAATAATATTTGTTATATGAGTTTTTTCAAGAGTCCGTCATTCCGTATTGCCATCACGCATCTTCTCTCGAAGAAACGACAGACTATCGTAGCTATGTTAGGAGTTACGTTCGGCATCGCCATTTTTATTTTTCAGGCAGGATTGATGTCAGGCTTTCAAACAACATTCATTGAGCAAACGGTTAACACGTCTGCGAACATTAGAATCTACAATGACATTCAAGGAGAACGGCCAACGCTGCTCGATCGGTTCCGCGCCAAAGAAGGAATGTGGAATGTGGTCCGAAATCAAAAACCGGAAAGTGAAGATCCAAAAATCAGGAATGGAAAACAGATCATGGAATTGATTGAGAAACATCCGGAAGTAGCAGGTGTTTCACCGTTCATTGGATCACAAGCTATTTTTCAAGTTGGTCTCGCACAGGTTTCAGGTCGTGTTTCCGGAGTGGAAATTGAGAAGGAGAATGCAATTTTCGCAGTTGAACAAAACATGATGGAAGGCGATCTCCGCAAACTGGAAACTATTCCTAACGGAATAATTCTTGGCGAAGGACTTGCTTTGAAACTCGGAGCCAAAGTTGGCGATAACATGACAGCGGTTTCTCCGAAAGGAGTTTCGTTGTCGTTGAAAATTGTAGGCATTCATAAATCCGGAGTTGTTGATCTCGATAATTCACGTGCCTACATTAATATTCGGAATGCGCAGAAACTATTGCGAGTCGATGGAAGTTACATCACCGACTTAAACATCAAACTGAAAAATATTAAGAATGCAGTTCCACTTTCCATTTATTTTCAGAATAAATATGGCTACAAGGCTCAAGATTGGGAATCGGCAAACGCCAACATCTTTGGTATTTTTAAAGTGCAGAACATGATCACTTATCTCATCATCGTTTCAATTCTCATTGTTTCCGGCTTTGGAATTTTCAATATTCTCATGATGATCATTTACGAAAAACTTCCGGACATCGCCATCCTGAAAGCAACGGGCTATCGTGACAAAGACATCCGAACTATTTTTCTAACTGAATCACTTATCATCGGAATTCTCGGAGGAATACTTGGTCTTATCCTTGGGTTTGCCCTGCAAAAAATCGTGGGCAGTATCAGAATGGACATTCGTGGATTTGTTGCCATGGAATATCTAAAATTTAATTCGTCGCCTGCATTTTTTGTTTTCGCCTATTGTTTTGGGTTAATCGCTACTGCTCTCGCCGGATATATTCCTGCGCGTAAAGCTGCGAGAGTTGATGCGATTGATATTATCAGAAGCAAATAATAAACTATGTTCCATTTTCAATTGTCCAAACGCTCGGTAGCGGCTCTCTCTTTTCGAGAGTTAATGATTTGCCCGATGGACTGGATTGAGAATTGAAAATATTAAATTGAAAATGTACCCTATACTCGAAACAAGAGATCTTAATAAATTCTTCCGCGATCCGGTAGACTTTCAAGCATTGAAGAAAGTCAACATCGCAGTTCGCAAAGGAGAATTTATTTCTATTGTTGGTTCTTCAGGAAGCGGAAAGTCAACGTTGCTCTACGTTCTCTCTACTTTGGATACGGATTACGAAGGCCACATTTTTCTGGATGGAGAAGATCTTTCTCTGAAAACAAAAAATGAATTGGCTGCAATTCGCAATGAAAAAATTGGATTTGTTTTTCAGTTTCACTATTTGTTGCCTGAGTTCAGTGTAATTGATAATGTAATGTTGCCTGCACTTAAACTTGCCAAATACGATAAGGAGACGATTCGCAAACGGGCTATGGAAAAATTATCGATGCTTGGATTGGAAGATCAGGCGGATAAGAAAGCGAATAAACTTTCAGGTGGACAGCAACAACGTGTGGCGATTGCTCGAGCACTGATCAATGATCCAGCTATTATTTTTGGCGACGAACCGACAGGAAATCTTGATTCAAAAAATGCCCAAATCGTATTTGATATTTTGAAAGATCTGAAAACCAATTTCAATCAAACAATAATGCTTGTTACTCACGACATGAATCTGGCAGGACAAACAGACCGGATAATTCGACTTCACGACGGCGAAGTTGTTCAGTAATAAAGCATCTTTTGATGTTCTATTGCACTGATTTTGAACTCCAAAAGCATTCAAAATCGATTCTTATAGTCAAAATCGTGCTTCTCATCGAGTTATATCATCCCAAAAGCGAATAAACTGGGATAATAACGCCATTTTTCGTAAAATTATGTGGCTTTTACCCCTTACAAACTGTGTCAAATTTCCGGCTGAAATATTTCCTGTGTTTTGCACTTGCATTGTGTTCGGTTCGAGCCTCTTGCCAGGCATCTCCGTACAGTTGGGAATGGGCCGAAGAAGCCTACACGACCAATACTGAATTTGCAAATGATGTTGCTGTTGATCCAGTGAGTGGCGACATTGTAGTTGTTGGAGAATTCACCGGAGACATCAGCGCTTTTTATGGTCCCGATTTTGTTGCCGCGGTGGGAGGTGGATTTGTTGCCAAATACAATTCAGTCGGGACACTTTTATGGGCATTTCGTGTCGGAGGAAACGATGATGATCGATGTAAGGCAGTCGCAATTGATGCCGTGGGAAATATTTATGTTACCGGGTACATCACAAATTTTGCCGACTTCCGAGGAAATTCTGCTGGACCCAACTTGCTGACTTCAGTTGGTGGGCGCGATGTTTTTGTTGCCAAATATAATTCCGCCGGAATGTATCTCTGGGCAAAAAAGGGTGGTGGGTCGCAAGATGATGAAGGATTATCAGTTTGTGTAAACGCAACAAATGTATTTGTTACTGGTTTCTATCGTGATGTTGCTTCATTCGGATTGCTTTCCACATTCAGTAGCAATAGTAATGATAATGCGTTTATTGTAGCTTATGATCTGAATGGCAATGAGCAATGGTTAACTGACATTGGCGCAGGAAATCATGCGTACGGTTATGATATTATAGCAGATAACAGTGACGTTTATGTCGTTGGGGACTTCGAAGGTAATCTAACGATATTCAGTCCAAGTGCCGTAATTGTAGGTTCGCTCATAGCAGGCTCAAACTGGGAATCATTTGCTATTTCATTTTCAGGAGCTGGCGTTTTCCGATGGGCAAGAATGATTACCGGCGGTAATCAGCAACATTGTTATTCAATTACAGAAAAATCATCCGCAATTTATATCACCGGCTCGATCGAAAATACGACAACTTTCCCCGGTTATGTCGGGAATCCAGTCATTCCTGTCAGCTCAAATAAAGAATTCTATGTCGCACAGCTTAGGAAAAATGATGGTGACGCCCAATGGGTTAATTGTGAATCCGGAAATGATGATCCGGACGGAACTCACATAAGCACGACCGGGAATAACGATATCGTCGTGACAGGATACTTG